>URHD01000001.1 GCA_900547585.1 uncultured bacterium
TTATCACCATTTATAATAAGAGGTTTCACAACACCAAACTTTAATATGCTCTCTTTACATACTTACATATTTGTTGTAAAGTGCTTCTAATTTTTCAAACTCTTCATCTGACAAAAGAATTTTTCTTTTGCCGAAAGAAAGTCTTTTTATAGGTTTACTATGTGTAACTTTATTACCATAATCAGGTATTAGTGGTATGTTTAAAATCTTTTTCATGAAAAAATCCCCAAATAAATCTTTCTGTAAATAAATACATCAAAAATTTAAGCGATATAAAAAAGCACTTAAAATTTTAATTGGGGATTTTATACATGCGGATATAAACTATCTTGAGTTTGCAAATCCTTCTGTGAGAGATTTTTTGGAAAACTATATTCTTAATAATAATTTATTGCCTACTTTCATAGATATATGTCAAAACACTTACCAATATAGCTGGCTATATAATACTTTTATTGCATATAAAAAAACAGAGTTAAAAGACGAAAAAATACTGTTTAAAGATATGGCAGAATATTATTTCAATAGAAAAATCTATGTTTTTTTCTTTGCTTTTTGTATATTCAGCCTATTTACCATAATTTCCCTAATTGTCTCCTTTAGAGTATCAATTTTGCCTTCACAAACAATAATTTTGTTCCAGAAATAATCCAGTTTTGTCTGCGGCATTCTTGTTTTGACATTTTTGTGCAAGTCATATAAGTCACACTCCAGCTTTGCAATAGAAGCTCTGAGCTCGGAAATTTCTTTCTTTTCTTTATCAGTCAGGCGCAAAATCACACCACTATATTCACTTAAAGGTTTAAGATTTCGCCCTTTGGCAAGCTGGGTTGAAATCGTACTATTTATCAATTTTGTTTTCAATTTGTCCGCCTTTCGGCTGTATTAAAACTCGTAAATATTATTTTTTGACATTTTTAATTTATCAAAAAAAAAGACGGGATTTTACACCCATCAAAACAATTAACTAAACAGCCAAATCAGACTGAGCTCTAACAATATTATGGTTCTCTTTTACTCTAAAAAAAGCGATTCCAAGTGTTAGAATTCCCAGACGTCCAAAAAACATGGTAAATGTCAGAATAATTTTGCCAATAGTACTTAAATCAGCTGTAATTCCTAAACTTAGCCCAACAGTTCCGAGCGCGGAAGCAGTTTCAAAAAATAACTCCATAAATGAGTGAGGGTCAAAAATACACATTAACAGAGTACTGACAAAAAGGAGAAACATGTACCCGGTTGCTGCTGCAGCGGCTGTCATTACCCTGTTAGGAGGAATAACTCTGTTCAAAAATGTTATACGTTCAGGGTGACCCTGGATTACACTGGAAATTATGCCGAGAATAGCAGAAACTGAGGTTGTTTTTAGCCCGCCGCCGGTTCCTGAGGGAGATGCGCCGATAATCATTGCAAAAATCAGAACAAGAAGCGAAGCATCAGGCAATTTTGACAAATCAACACTGTTAAATCCTGATGTTGTTGAAGCAGCCATCACCTGAAAAAGCGCCTGCAGCAATCCGGAGCCAGAATCAAAAATATAAATAGCAGTGCCCAAAATTGCAATAAGAGCAGTTATAATTAGAATTATTTTAGATGTAAAAGTTATTTCACGGCTTTTTCCCGTAACTCTTCTATATACATCGACCGGGACAATAAATCCAATTGCACCTGAATAACACAAAAAGATAATTGTAAGATTTATAAAAATATCCTCCTGAAATCGGATAAAACTATCGCCATAAATACTAAAACCGGCTGTAGAAAAAGCCGAAACAGAATGAAAAAGCCCTGACCACAAAGGATTTTCGACACCAATCGCAGCAAATTGCGCAGTAAGCAGTACAGTACCGACAAGTTCTATTAAAAATGTATATACAATTATACTTTTGACGAACTGCTTAAGCTCAAAGGTTTCAGGCATTGTAAATTCAGCTGAAAGTACTTTAACTCTGTGCGTAGGGATTTTGCGGCTCGTGGAAAGCATCAAAAAAGATGTCAGGGTCATATAACCTATTCCTCCGAGTTGAATCAAGCCTAAAAGTACCAGTATCCCGAAAGGTGTGTATAGCTCTGAAATAGAACCTGTCGTTAGTCCGGTAGTTGACATTGCAGAAACAACATTAAAAAGATTGTTAACAAAACCAACATCAATTTTTTGAGAAAATGGCATAGAAATTAGCACAACACCAATAACAACATAGCTCAAAAAACCAAAAACTATTGCTTGAAAAGGATTTAGTTTTAACTTTTTACTTTTTAACAGCTTCATTTTTTTATACCAGTTTGATATCCGGGTGCAAGATGAGCCAGCGGAATAAATCTGGATGCAGCCTTTGCCAGCGTGGTTCCGGCGTTCGATACTGAAGTAACAAGGCATACATTATCACTCTGCATAGCCCAATCTTTCCAGTTTAGCTTTCTGTACTCATCTTCTTTAAAAATATTTGAATTCATTTTTCTTGAAATTCTGTTACCGCCAATAACTCCGGCAACAAGGCTCACAAAGCCAAATAAAAATTGTATCGGTCTAGTAATGGGCGGAAAGTTAAATTTTGTATTAAGAACCTTATTTAACCTTATTCCTGCACCAACGGCAATTGTCGGAACGATGTAATTCCCAATCAGCTGGACAAGTCCTTCTTTTGCTTTTGCTTTGATATTTTTTCTGTCAGACACAGAACCGGCAGCAAAGCCGCAAAAAACTGATGAAGCGGCGATTTCTATTACATCTTTTTCTTTGAGTTCTATTTCTTTCAGCATTTTCAGCATTTCTTTGGGACGGTTTAATGTTAACCGGTTTCTAATACCATGCCTGCGCCCAATCAAAGCCACTGCCCCAGCTACGCCAACAGCGCTTCCCGTAAATGCTGCAACTTTTGTTCTAAAATCTGTTTTGGCTATATTCATTTTATTTTCTTTTTTTACTAATTGCTAACACATTTTATTCACCCTATGAAAGCTTTTCAATAGCCAAAAACCAATTTTAACGCCATCTTAATACCCGCTGAAAAAGCTTAATTTAATCTTGATACTTCAGATGATATAATTTCATTATGAAGAAACAAAAACACCAAGAACACATTCTAGTTTGCCTTTCCAGCTCTCCATCAAACCCGAGAGTCATTAAAACAGCCGCAAAAATGGCAAAAGTTTTTAATGCTGTTTTTACAGCACTGTTCATTGAAACAGCCAGAAGCAAAACTTTATCAAAAGAAAATCAAAAAAGGTTACAACAAAACACAGCTTTCGCAAAGCATTGCGGGGCAAAGGTAGTTACTATCAGCGGGGATGATATTGCTTATCAGGTATCAAATTATGCAAAAACCAGTGGAGTAACGAAAATTGTGCTCGGCCGTTCGGGATACCGCGCAAACCGTTTCTTTACGCCACCCAATTTTGTAGATAAAATTATTGAATACACACCTGAAGTCGATATCTACGTAATACCGGACAAAGTGCAAAAACTTTATCTCGGTCAAAACCCAGTAAAAGAAAAACTGTTCTCTTTCAATATAAAAGACAGTCTTGATTCTGCACTAATTCTATGCGGGGCGACAATAATAAGCGGCCTCTTCTACAAACTCGGAATCAGCGAATCAAATATTGTTATGGTATATATTTTCGGAGTTATGCTGATAGCGTATTTTACTGAAAGCAAAATTTACAGCCTTGTCTCCTCAATTTTAGCTGTATTAATTTTCAATTTCTTTTTTACAAAACCAAACATGACATTGCTTTCTATTGATAATAGCTATCAAATTACCTTTTTGATAATGTTTCTGGTTGCATTTTTCATAAGCAGTATTACTAAAAAAATCAAATTCGACGCAAGACAATCCTACCTAAAAGCATACAGAACAGAGGTTATGCTCGAAATGAGCCAAATGCTGCAACAGGCACAAAACACCGAAGAAATAAAACAGGTCACAACTGCACAACTAAAAAAGCTCCTGGATTGTGATATTTCCTTGCATTCTCCGCTGGATGCCGAACTCGAAAACAAAGAAATCAGCTACCCCATAAAAAATAATGATACTATATTTGCAATTGCAGTAATAAACAAAAAAGAAATAAGCGAGTTTGAGAAAAGCCTGCTTATTGCAATGCTGCGAGAAGCATCAATGGCTTTTGAAAAAGCACAAATCCTTGAAAGTAAAAACGAACTTTTGATTAAACACAAGCAGGAAGAATTGCGCTCGACCCTATTAAGAGCAATTTCTCATGACTTGAGAAGCCCGCTAACAGGAATATCAGGAAATGCAGAACTCCTCTTGAACAGCGCAAAGCTTCTTCAGGAAGAGAAAAAACAAGATATTTTCGAAGACATTTATGACGATTCTATATGGCTTTTGAATCTTGTTGAAAATTTACTCTCCATAACACGTTTTGACAAAGGCGAAATCAGAATAAGCAAAGAATCAGAATCTATTTCTGATGTAATAGAGGAAACGCTTTCGCATTTGGGAAGAAAAAAAGATAATTTTAATATTGTATCTATTATAGATGACGAAAATTTGTATGCAAAGATGGATGCAAGGCTTATTTCTCAGGTAATTTTTAACCTGGTTGATAACGCAATGAAGTATTCCCCGCAAAAGAGCACCATCACAATTATAGCAAAAGCAAACGGCAATGATATAGAGGTTTCTGTCTGCGATGAGGGTGCAGGAATATCGGAAAAAGAGAAAAATAACATTTTTGACATGTTTTATACGATCAAAAATACGGTTGCAGACGGAAGACGCGGCCTTGGGCTGGGACTTGCGTTGTGTAAATCAATAATTAACGCCCATGGCGGAGAAATTACAGTCAAAAACAACACACCCGCAGGTTCAATTTTCTCATTTAAGCTGGAAGGTGATTTTTATGAATAAAGGAACAATTCTTGTAATTGAAGATGATAAGGCAATCCAAAACCTCATAGCAACAACTCTTGAAATTAATAATTACAACTATCAAACAGCGTCAAACGCAACTGAGGGCCTTTTGAAATTTACATCATATAATCCTGATGTATTAATCCTTGATTTAGGGCTACCAGATAGGGACGGAATCCATGTTATCAAAAAAATCCGGGGATTTTCCAACACTCCAATTATCGTTGTAAGCGCTCGAACAGATAATGAGGACAAAATCACAGCGCTTGATACAGGGGCTGATGATTATTTAACAAAACCATTTAATACTGACGAACTACTGGCAAGAATCAGGGTTGCAATGAGGCACAAAAGTTCAAAATCCTCACAACAGGAGAACTCCTCTGTGTTCATAAATGGAAGTTTGAAAATTGATTTTGCTCAAGGATGTGTTTATGTGGAGGAGGAAGAAGTTCATCTTACCGCGATTGAATATAAATTGCTTTGTCTGCTTGCAAGAAATGAAGGAAAAGTTCTTACCCACAACCACATCAAAAAAGAAATCTGGCTGGATGATAATGGCTGTGACTCCCAGCTGTCGTTGAGAGTATTTGTTACAAATCTGAGAAAAAAGCTAAAATCTCCGGAATATATCAAAACGCACATAGGAATAGGCTACCGGATGGTAAAAATCTAGCCTGCTAAAAACATGCCAACTGAATAAACAACAAAACTAACGCACCAGGCAATTGTACACTGCAAAAGCACAACCAAAACTGCATAAGACCGCCCAAGTTCACGTTTTACAGTAGCTATTGCGGCAACACAAGGAGTATAAAGCAGCGAAAAAACCAGAAAAACAAACGCGCTAAGTTCGCTAAATACCTCAGGAAGCCTCTCAACATCACCCAAAAGCACAGTCAAAGTGCTAACAACACTTTCTTTCGCCATAAAACCGGTCAAAAAAGCTGTTGTAATTCGCCAGTCATCAATCCCGAGCGGCTTAAATACAGGAACAATCAAATTTCCGAGCACAGCCAGCAGACTGTCAGCAGAATCTTTTACAAGATTCAAATGTACGTCAAAGGTCTGCAAAAACCATATCACAATCGCAGCCCAGAAGATAATAGTAAAAGCTCTGGTAACAAAGTCTTTTGATTTTGTGTAAATCAATCTGTAAACATTCAATGCGCTGGGCATACGATAATTGGGCAACTCCATCACAAAAGGAACAGGTTCACCTTTAAAAACAAAAAATTTCATAAAATAAGCAAAAATTATACCTACTACAATACCGATTAAATAAAGGCTCAAAATAACCAAAACCTGGTTCTGTGAAAAAAATGCAGCAGTAAAAAGGGCATAAATAGGGAGTTTTGCCGAACAACTCATAAAAGGCGTCAAAAATATTGTCATTTTTCTATCACGCTCAGAGGGCAGCGTACGGGTAGCCATTATCGCAGGCACTGAACACCCGAAACCTATCAGCATCGGGACAAAACTGCGCCCCGAAAGTCCTATTTTTCTAAGCAGTTTATCCATTACAAAAGCAACCCGCGCCATATATCCAGTATCTTCAAGAATAGAAAGGAAGAAAAACAAAACCACAATCAATGGTAAAAAGCTCAAAACACTGCCGACTCCTGCAAAAACGCCGTTAATAATAAGCGAATGCACGACAGGATTCAGCCCATAGGCGCTCAAAGCCGAATCTGTAATTGCTGTGACTTTTTCCACCCCGATTTCCATCAGCTCCTGTAAAAAAGAGCCCAAAGGACCGAATGTTATATAAAAAATAAGTGCCATAATCCCGAGAAAAGCAATTAATGCCGTATATTTTCCGGTAAGGATTTTATCTGCTTCCGCAGAAATTTTTTGACCTATTGTTTCTTCGGGTTTTGATACAAATTCAGAACACAAACGCTCAATAAAAGAAAAGCGCATATCAGCAAGTGCGGCCTGCCTGTCCATTCCTGTTTCGTTTTCCATTTGAGAAATTATTTTTTCGCATGCTTCTTTGTCTTTTTCGTCCAGATTTAACGATTCAAGAACAAGTGAATCGTCTTCGGTGAGCTTTGAAGCAGCAAATCTCACAGGAATTTGTGTATTCTTTGCATGGTCTTCAATTAAATGAATAATTGAATGGATACATCTGTGCATTGCCCCCGCTTTGCCCTGCTCTGGCTCGCAAAAGTCGATTCGTCCAGGAGCCTCAACATATCCTGCGACATTTATTGCATGTTCTATAAGCTCCTCAATTCCCTGGTTTTTTGAAGCAGAAATAGGCACAACAGGAACCCCGAGCATAGCTTCAAGCCCGTTTACATCAATACTGCCGCCGCTTTGTGCAACTTCATCCATCATATTCAAAGCAATAACCATCGGCACATCAAGGTCTATGAGCTGCATAGTGAGCAAAAGATTGCGTTCTATATTTGTAGCATCTACGATATTTATAATTCCATCCGGTTTTTCATTCAGAATAAAATTTCTTGTAACAATTTCCTCGCTGCTGTAAGGTGAAAGTGAATAAATTCCGGGCAAATCCGTAACAGTAACATTATTGTGCCCCTTAATTATTCCATCTTTTCTATCAACAGTTACACCGGGGAAATTTCCGACTCTTTGATTAGAACCGGTCAATCTGTTAAAAAGCGTTGTTTTACCGCTGTTCTGGTTACCAGCAAGAGCAAAGCAAAGCTGTTTTTTAAGAGGTATTTTATTTTTTCTGTGTGTTTTGTATTTAACTTCTTCACCTTTTTGAGAGTGAGCGATTTCTTTAAATTTTTTGTTTTTTCTTGGGCAGTTATGCGCATCATGTATATCAGTAATGGTAATTTTTGATGCGTCATCTTTCCTCAGCGTCAACTCATATCCCCGCAAACGGATTTCCAGCGGATCGCCCATCGGAGCTGTTTTTATGAGTGTAACTTCCACCCCGGGAGTAAGCCCCATATCAAGAATATGACTTCTCAATGCTTTATCCTCGCACGCAATTGAGGAAATAAACGCTTCATTTCCAGGTGATAGTTTATCCAGTGTCATTATTTTTTTATTATCTACCATGTCCACATTGTAAGCCGAGACTAACTTATTTGCAACAAATTATTTCTTAAAAAAACCCTAAGCCGAAATAGCTTAGGGGTTTTACTGATTTGAAACTATGCGTTGAGATAGGCATAGAACAGTTTATCAAAATTATATAATGTCATCTGGATAATCTGATCCATATCTGCTACAGAACCGTCTTTTTTACGGTTATCTTTGCCGCTCCAGTCTTTAGTGCTATCTTCGACGCGTCCATTATTATTAGCCGTGCCATACGGACAATCGTTTGTATTACCCTGCATTGCAGTGAGAGCAGCTTTCTGTGCGGAACGGAATAATGCAGTTATTTGAGATTTGTCAATATTCGGATATTTTTCTATAAGCCGCTGCAAAAGAGGTTCCATTGCACCCTGATAAGCCACATCTCCAACAGTATTATCAATATGGACTGTGCCGTCAGAATATTGAACAACTTTTCCGCCATAATGGACTTTCTTGGTGCTACTGTACGGCAGTTCATCAGTTAAAGAAGTATCAGCGTAGGAAGTGCGTTGAGAATAATTCTCCATCAATTCAGGTTTTGACTGCAAATTTTGGAGCATTGCTTCAAGATTATCAAGGACTTTTGTTACAAAGGCTTCTGTATTATTAGATTGTGAAGAATTGAATGAGCCGTATGCTTCTATCCAGGCAGCCTGAACAAGTTTGTTGAGGGCAGATTCTCCGCCCAGTGCGGATAATATGTTTTTTCCGCCATATTTTTCGAGTTTTTCGATTTCTTTTGTAAAACGATTCATAATTTCGTCGTAAACGGCTTTAGTTGAAGATTCCTGGAAGACAATATTTCCGTTTTTATCCATACCGAATTCTGTATGAATCTTGCTCGAATCTGCCTTATCAATAATCTTATCAATATCATCAATTACTTCATCCAGAGCATCAGAAGCATAATCAGCCGCGTCAATAAACTCCTGATTTACTTCTTTTTCACCCGGTTCGGTAGTTACATCACTGACAGGCGGGGTTTCAGGTGTATTTTCAACTTTTTTAACAGCTACGGAGCCATCTTTGATTATTCCCTGATACAAGAGTTTGTCAAAGCTATACAAGGTCATCTGTACTATTTGGTCCATATGTGCCACAGAACCATCTTTTTTGCGGTTATCTTTACCGCCCCAGTTCTTTGAATAATCCTCTACACGTCCGCTGTTATTACCTGTACCATAAGGGCAGTCAGCTTCGTTTCTCTGGAATGCTTCAAGCGCATCCTTCTGTGCAGTACGGAAGATTTCAGTCAAATAATCAGGGTCAAGGTTGGGATATTTCGCGATGAGCCTTTCAAGCAGCGGTTCCATTGTCTGTTGATAATCGTTATCATCGGTTGTATTGTCGATATGGATAGTCCCGTCAGCATATTGAGCAATTGTACCGGAATAATTTATCTTTTCATCACCGCCATAGGTTGTATTTGTGTTGTAATGTTTGAGCCCGTTTGTCAGCGAACTGTCAGCATAAGAGCCACGCTGCGTAAAGACCTCGAGCATTTCAGGGCTTTTTTCCAGCATAGTAAGCATGTTATTCAAATTATTGAGCACAGATTCAACAAAATCCTCTGTATTATTTGATTGTGACGAATTATAAGAATTATAAGTTGTCATCCATGCCGACTGAACGAGCTTTTCGAGCACATCATCACCGCCAATTGCACCCAAAATGTTCATATTACCATATTTTTCGAGCTTTTGAATTTCTTTTTTAACGCGGCTGGAGATTTCATCATATACAGCCTTTGTGTTAGCCTCCTGAAAGACAATATTTCCGTCTTTATCCATCCCAAACTCTGTATGAATCTTATTTGAGCCGGCTTTTTTGACAATTTTGTCTATATCATCAATAACTTCATCAATCGCATCTTTCACATTATCTGCAACATCAGCTATTGTGGGCGAAGTTTCAGGTTCAGGTTCTTGCGGAGCCACAGGAGCCTTCTGCCCTGAATCCTCTGCCGGCGGCGTCACCGGAGGCGTATCAGAATCCGTGGATGGGGTATCAACAACCGGCTCATCAACAATTGGTTTGGGAAAAACGAAAGTTTGGGGATATTTTATCGCCAATTTGGGTGAAGTGTCAGGCTGAAAGTTGTCAGCTTCCGCTTTTGATTTCATGTCATCAAAAAGCACCTCCGGCTCCGCTTCAAGTTCCGGATTTAGCCTGAGCTCTTTTGAATCAAACTTCAGTGTAAGTATTCTAGCAATTTTTTGTAACATTATCAATCTCCTATGAAAAAATAGTAACGCTTTCTATTTTACTATCGTCATTTTTTTTTTTTCTTTAGGAAATATTAGAAATGTTTACAAAAATTAATAAATACTGCTTTAAAGCGCTTTACGTTTTGCCTCTTTTTTGGCTTTACGCGGGAGTTTATCAACATTTTTAATGCGCGGAGGATTTGTTTTTCTGGGATGAAGAGGGAGTTTTTCGAGCTTTTCAAACATCTCAGCACATGCCTCAAAGGGACGCCAGATATGAGGTTTAAAAGCGTTAAATTCTGGCTCACGTTTTGGTTTAGCCGGTTTCGGGAGTGTTTTTATACTTGTTTTTTGCACAGTAAGTGATTTTAGAAATTTTTCATGAAGAGAATTAACAATGACTTCCGCGGTGTCAATTATATTGAAAAATTCAGATTTTCCGTATTCTTTGGGGTCAAGCGATTTTCTGTACGCAGAATAAGTTAAAGAATCCTTTGGCGGGAAGACTTCGTTGAACTTTCCGATAACAGGTTTGGGGTTTACGACCCATTTATTTCTGATTTCGCCTTTAGCATCAACAATCATCACTGAAATGAGTTGTTTTCCCTTTTCGTAAAGGTCAATGATTATATCATTTTCATTATCTTTCTGGCGTTTTGTTAAATGTTCCGAAAGAACCGACCAGAGAGGCTTTTTATGACCTTCTGGAATATTCACATCCATAAATTTTGCATTGGAGGCTTTTACCATTCTGTCGGCTTTTTTCAACAATTTTTCCGCCTCATGAGAAACAACATATACACTTTTAAATGAGGGCGAAGCGCTGTATTTTTTTATATCCATATTTTCCCCGGATGTCTATACATTTATTATTAAATCAGTGAATAAAAATTTTTGCTATTTGTAACAAAACAGTTGACATTTCTTAAAAAAATGAAATCATAAAAATATATAGATAAAGTTGGGGTTATATATGAAAATTGTGCACTTTTGGCTGTATGTTGTCGCAATTGTTGCTTCGCTGGGCGGGCTTTTGTCCGGTTATGACACAGGCGTAATTTCAGGTGCACTTTTATTTATAAACGAAACATGGGATTTGACAGATTTTACACAGGGCTTTCTCGTAAGCTCGGTTTTAATCGGAGCGGTCATCGGTGCAGCAGCGAACGGAGTTATGGCAGATATTTTCGGACGAAAAAAGATAATTATTGCAACTGCCATCATTTTTATCGTCGGCTCAATACTCAGCGCAGTTGCTCCCAACGTTCAAATACTTATTTTATCCAGAATAATGGTCGGATTGGCTGTTGGTATGGTGAATTTTGTTGTTCCGCTTTATTTATCCGAAGTTTCGCCTAAAAATATCCGTGGAATGCTCGTTTCTCTTTATCAGTGGGCAATTACGGCAGGAATTCTCTTTTCATACCTGATTAACGGCGCGTTTGCGGCGGCTGTTTACAACTGGCGCTGGATGCTTTTTGCAGGGGTTCTTCCTGCAACAATTCTTCTTGTTGGAATGTCTTTTCTCGGCGATACGCCGAGATGGCTGCTCAGCAAGAACAAGGATGAAGAAGCAAAAAAGGTTTTCAAACGTATTGAGCCAGAAATTGATGTAGATTCGCGCATAAGCGAAATCAAAGCAACGCTCAAAGGCGAATTTGAAGAAAAAGGCAAAAAATTCAGCTTCAAAAAATGGATGATTATGCCGCTTGTAGTGGGCATAGGGATAATGTTTGCGCAGATTTGCACAGGAATTAACACAATAATCTACTACGCACCGACAATTTTCAAAATAGCCGGATTTGATTCAAATATCAGCGCAATCTATGCAGCAATGGGCATAGGAATAATAAACTTCCTCATGACAATCGTTGCAATCGCGTTCACCGACAAACTTGGAAGAAAACCGCTTCTTTATTTCGGTTTAACCGGCGTTATGCTCAGTCTTGTTGCCCTCGGGTGCGCATTCCAGTTTGAGGCAGTTCTGGGCGGCGCGCTAAAATGGGTTGCAGTTGGCAGCCTTGCGACTTATATAATTTGCTTTGCGTTCAGCCTCGGGCCTATTGGCTGGATTCTTGTTTCCGAAGTTTTTCCGCTCAGAATCAGGGGTGCGGCAATGAGTCTGTGCACTGTGGCAAATTTTGCGTTCAATTTCCTCGTGGTATTTTCATTTCTGCCCTTAATTCACAGAATAGGCGAGGCGAATACCTTCTGGATGTTCGCAGTCGTGTCACTTTTGTGCATTTTCTTTGTTTATTTCTTTGTTCCGGAAACAAAGGGGATTTCTCTGGAAACAATTGAAGCAAACTGGATAAATGGCGTTTCGCCGAGAAAATTCAAAGAAGAATAAGGCTATCTCGGACATTTTTCAGGTTTGAGAATCTGAATATTTCTTGTTTCTGAAAAATCGTAGCGGGCAGCTTTGATTTTTTCTTTTGTTTCTTCATCCAGGCTTTTTCCTGAAACAAGCCGATCAACAAAGCCGTTGTTGAGTTTCACAGCCTTGTGCAGACAGCCGATATCATCAAGCATATCCTTGATTTGAATAAAATCATAACCAAAAGACTGTTTTGACTGATAAATCATTGTTTCTCCGCTCAAAGCAGTAACAGGTTCGCCGCCCTCTTCAAAATAGAGCTTAAAAATGGATTTTAAATCCTGCATTTCCGACTGCATTGTCTGTACAGCCTGCTGAATTCGCAAATAACGCTCAAAAAGGTACTCAATGTTGTCGATTTGCTTGAGCTGCCAGTCGTATTTTTTATCATAAAGCTTTTTAAGGCGAGGATAAGCCATTGCAAGCCCGATTGTATCAGCCATTGCCCTGTGGCGTGTATCGAATTCAACATTGAACTTGAGCATGAGGTTTTCAAGCCCGGGTGATTCAATATCCGGATAAACCTCTTTGAAAAGGAACTGAGAATCAATTCTTGCATTTTCAATCGGTTTTCCGTAGAGCCTTTTTGAAGCTTCATTCAAAAAACTCCAGTCAAAAATCGCATTGTGCGCAACTATCGGATGTTTTCCGATAAATTTGAAGATTTTTGGCATGATTTTATCTTCAGTCGGTGCGTCTGCGACCATTTCTTCGGTAATACCGTGGATTGCAATGCTGGATTTTCTGATATGCTGCTGCGGATTGATAAGAGTTTCAAATTTATCGGTAATTTCGCCGTTCACAAGTTTTACCGCCGCAAATTCAATTATTCTTTCTTTTGTATAATCAAGCCCCGTCGTTTCAACGTCGAGCACGATTTCTGTAATTTTCTTTCTAGGCATGAAAAATTTTCCTCCCAAGCTTAAAATTTATATTAACACAAACTATCGCCAACGGGCTAATTTAAAATCTTTACAATTGCGTGAAACTATTATCGTTGAGGGAAAAATCAGCGCAGATTCAACCCTGAAAACGCCTTTGACTTGATTTTTAATTTTTATGTAGTACTATATACAAGAGCTTAGAAATCAAGTTCAAAATTTTTCAGAGTATTCGGGCTGTCAACCTGAAAAAATGAAAAAACCGAAACCTCGCACGGGACCCTTAACGGGATATAAAGAAGAGAACAATTGAAACCCGGCGACCCTGAAGTACAAAACAGAGGATTATCATTTGATTAGAAAGTTACTAACAATAACCTTGCTATTCAATCTTTGCATGTTTGCAAATCCCGAACAATCACAAGCAGCTCCGGCATCAAAGATGACCGTGAAAGAGTACATCGTAAAACATTCGCTTGAGATGGGAGTTGACCCTGCTCTCGGGTTGAGTATTGCAAAGATGGAGTCAGGTTTTGTTCACGAAAAGAAAAGCCCGTACGGAGCAGTAGGAGTTTTTCAGCTTTTGCCCTCCACAGCCAGAAGAATCGGATACAATCCGTACTCTTTAAGCGGAAACATACAAGGCGGACTTGCTTATTACAAAATGATGTACCAGAAATTCGGTTCTGTTGAGCTGGCGCTCGCCGCATACAATGCAGGCCCCGGAAATGTCGCGAAATACAAGGGGATGCCGCCTTTTGCAGAAACCAAAAAATTCGTCAGAAATATTATGAGCGAATATAACATGCAAAAAGCAAATCCTGACCCCGCTATTACAAAATTTCAGAAACAAAAGGCTCAGACCGTTCCTGCAAACCACACTGCTGTCACTGTTGACAAAAGCGAGAATGTTATAAAACAGGTTCGATCAGAATCAGCCGAGCTGGATTTACCCATCATGCCGCTTACGGAGGCTATTTAAAGGTAATGAATTAATCAGTTATAAAAAAGGCATTTTGTAAATTTTTTCTTTGAAATTACACAAAATGCCTTTTTTATTTTAAAATGTTGTGTAAGAGAAAAAGATTATGAGCAGAGCATTTAAAGAAACAAAAACCCATGAGGTCACTACCGACGTTGTTATCTTTACTATTAAAGATGACAAACTCAAAGTTCTGCTCGTAAAGCGCGCCCATGAACCTTTCAAAGGGAAATGGGCAATTCCGGGCGGATTTATCAGAATTTCTGAAACAATAGACGCTGCGGCTATCAGAATTTTGAAAGAAAAAACAAATGTCCAAAATATTTACCTTGAGCAGCTTTATACGTTCGGCGATCCGCTCCGTCACCCTGATTCAAGGGTTATTACATGCGCATATTTTGCTCTTATCCGCTCGGATGACATCGTGCTTTCGTTTGAGCCTAATCAGGAGATTACAGAAGTTCAATGGCACCCTGTTTACAACCTGCCAAAACTCGCTTTTGACCACAAAGAGATTATTGAGTATTCATTGAAAAGAACAAGGGAACGTCTTGAATTCTGTCCGATAGCGTTCCAACTTTTACCGGAAAAATTCACGCTTACCGAACTGCAAAAGTCGTACGAATTGATTCTTGCCAAAAAACTCGACAAACGCAATTTCAGAAAGAAATTTCTTTCCGCAAACATTTTGAAAGAGCTGAATGAGTTCACAAAATCAGGCTCAAAACGCCCTGCGCGCCTTTATTCGTTCGATAAAATCACGCTCGACTCAAAACGCGGGCATTTCTTTTCATAGTTTATGATTAATCAATAAAAATCTGGCGGCATTGCAGTGTTTATATCACGCTGTGTCACTTCTACGTAATTTTTTCCGGCTCCGGAAGCAATATTTTTCGGGACAACCGGAAGTATAGAATCACGAATCAAAGGACCGTTGAATTTTTGGTATTTTCTCAGTAAATATGCAAAATGAGGTTTCATGTCATCTGCAATTTCATCGGTTATTTCTTCGGCAAAGTATCGACGATAGACACTCTGGCCGTATTTATTTTTATATTTTAATATTTTTCCCTCAAATGCGAGCTTTTTGATTTCAGCAATGAATTCTTCGCGGTTTTTTCTGGCATAACCGCTGACAAACAACTCCATAAGGTCTGATTCCATTTCCGTTTCCGCTACGCTCCTTGAATTGGCCGCATAGCCGTTATTTTTGTTTATTTTGTAATCCAAAAAATGCCCGTTTTCATGCGCCATTGTTGAAAGACGCTTTTCGTTTATTTTTCCGCCGGCATCCACGACCGGTTTTGTGAAAAATGCATCTGAGTGGGCATATACGCCGTTTGTTTTTTCCGGCAAAAGGCTCGTAATATAAATATTTCGTGGCAGTTCGTCGCCCGATGCCCTTGTTATGTTTATAAATTCCCTCAAATATTCAATATTTTCAGGGTCGAGATTGTTGTCCATCCTGACTTTTATGCCGGTTTCATTAAAAAGCCTTGCCGCAGCTTCTTTTTGAGCTCCGGTTTGCGCTCCGAAAAGGGCTCTGTTAATTATGTCGTAATCATAAGCCATATTTGCGATGTCGCCTTTTGAAGAAACAAAAAAATCATAAGGATAGGTCAGGCTGCGCTTTGCTTTTGCAAGTTCTATGAACTGATTCAGATTAATCGGGGCTGTTCCTTCGGCAGTTGCCCTTAAAAATTTTATTGCATCGAGGTGCAGCGACGCCAAATCAAGCGGTGAAATTTCTTTTTTCACAGGATTAAGTAATTTCAGCGCAATTTCAATAGAATCAGGCGATTGCGCGGAATTTAGCGCAAGTAATTTTTCTGTCGGCGCTGCATCGCGTTTCAAGCCGGAAAAATCGATTTTTCTAAGCTTTTCAAGATTATCCCGCGTAAAAGCCTTAGAATCGCCGGTATAAACGAGCGCATCAAACCAGTCTGACGGTACAAAACCGTCGCGAGAAAAGGCATTGTTAATATTTTCGAATGTTTTTTCGAGCAGCGAAGGGTCTGTATCGTGGTCATTGACAACTTTTCTTACAGTACCGGCGTCAAGCCCGTATTTTTCAAGTTTGTGAGAAAGCGACTCTCTAGTAACGGGGATTTTCTTCTGAAAAACAACGCTGTCCTGCGAAGTGAATTTTACCAGCGCTTTGCGCACGGCCGATTCCGCTTTTGCCGCTGGTTTGCTGTGGATAAGGCTATTTATATTTACCTGAGGTATCATCATAAATGGGTAATGTCCCTAAAAGGCTAAAATTGCCAGTTATCAGGGATTTTGTTAAATAATGTAACACTAAAATTTCTTAAGGTTTGAATAAGCCGCATCAACAGCCTTTTTGCCCTGTTTTCCAAAATCGATTATGTACATTGTGGAAGAACCAATCGCTTTTATTTCTTCAATATGCCCGATTCCGAACCGTTCATGGAAAATTCTGTCGCCCTGCGCAAAAAATTTTCCGCCGGAGATTGTTTCATTGGAAGAATCAGCAAGCTCTCGTTCTTTTTTGCGTTTTTCCTCGAGCATTCGCTTTATCGGGTTGTCCTCGAGCAGTTTTTTGACTTTTTCTTCGTCGTTTGCCTTGTTTTGAGCACTTTTTACAATAAACGGTTCTCTTTTATGCGTAATCTGCGGTTTTACGACTTTGCTGATATTTTGCGTGTTTTGATATGGCTTTGGTGCAACAAACCCCTTACCGAACCCCGATGACGGGCGCACATAACCCGATTGGTCGGTTTTGATTTTTTCAACTGCGCTTCTGAATGTTGCGGTTGATTGGGTGGTTTCTTCGCTTACGTGGCGTTCGGTCAATGAATCCGGAATTTCCTGCAAAAAGCGGCTCGGGCTATAATATCTTGTTTCGCCCCACATCTGGCGCCGTTTTGCGTAGGTTATCCAGAGTTTTTCCTCTGCTCTGGTGACGCCAACGTACATCAGTCGGCGTTCTTCTTCCATCTCAGTGTTCGTGTTGAGCGAGCGGCTGTGCGGGAATATGCCTTCTTCAAGACCTGCAAGGAAAATATTCTTAAATTCAAGCCCTTTCGCCGCATGAAGCGTCATCAGAGTAACCGAATTGTCAATATCTGCGGTCGCATCCAAATCGCTGACCAGAGCGACCTGCGCAAGGAATTCACCGAGCACATTTTCCGGCTCATCCGGCTGAAATTCGCGGGCAACATTAATTAATTCCTGCAAGTTTTCGATTCTTGACTGAGATTCTTCGGTATCCTCCTCTTTGAGCTCCCTCAAATACCCGGAATCCTCAATTACCGTCGCGATAAACTCCGGCAGTGGCAGTGCATTCTTCTTTTCAGCGAGCGAGGCGTAGAGATTCACGAATTCTTTGAGTTTTGACTTCGCTGCCGCCTTAATTTCCTCATAGGAATCAATATCGCTCATCACCTCAAACAGCGAAAGGTTGTTTTCGTCCGCGATTTTCTCGATATTTTGCACGGTTGTGTTGCCGATTGAGCGTTTCGGCACATTTATAATTCTTTTCAAGCTCTGCGAATCATGCGGGTTATAAAGAAGCTTCAAATATGCGATTAAATCCTTGATTTCCTTACGGTCATAGAATTTCAAGCCCCCGACCATTTTGTAAGAAATCCCATGGGCAATCAGGGCTTCTTCGATAGCTCTTGACTGGGAATTTGTGCGGTAAAGAACCGCAATATCGCTCAATTTATCAGAAATATCGCCGATTTTGTTTGCAATGTAATTTGCTTCGTTCGCTTCGTCCTGAGCCTCGTAAATAACGATTTTTTCGCCTTTTCCTTTTGTAGAAAAGAGATTTTTGCTTACGCGCTCGGTATTATTGACGATTATTGCGTTTGCGGCATCAAGAATCGTCGAAACCGAACGGTAATTTTGTTCAAGTTTGATTAATTTTGTATTTTTAAAATCCACCTGAAATCCGAGGATAATTTTGTAATCCGCCCCGCGCCAGCTGTAAATCGACTGGTCAACATCACCCACAACGCACAAACTGCGGTCAGAAAGCTCGGATTCTGCGCGATTGTTCGCATAAATCGATTTTATAAGCGTATATTGGCTTATGTTTGTGTCCTGAAACTCATCGACAAGGATATGCGTGAATCGTTCATGGTATTTTTGCCTTACTTCGTCGTTTGTGCTCAAAAGATTAACCGTCAAAAGGAGCATGTCGTCAAAATCTATGGCATTGTTCGCCTGAAGCTGTTTTTCGTAATCCTCATAGATTTCAGAAATTTTTTGTGTGCGATAATCACGCGCTCTGGTCGAAAAAGTGTACGCATCCTGCATTTTTGACTTTGCATTGCTGATTGCGGCTTTTACGAGCTTGGGTTGATAGACTTTTTCATCGAGGTTTTGTTTTTTAATTGCCCCCTTAATCAGTGCCATCGAATCGTTTTCATCGTAGATTACATAGTTGTTTGTCCAGACTTTTCCGTCGGGGCTTTTGTAATTTTCAATATCAAATCTCAAAATTCTGCCGCAAATACTGTGAAAAGTTCCGACCCACATCTTTTTTACAACATCTTCGCCGAGCATTTTAGAAAGACGCTCGCGCATTTCTTTTGCAGCCTTGTTTGTAAAGGTTACGGCGAGGATTTTGTACGGGCTTATTCCGGATTTGACAAGATTCACGATTCTGCTGGTCAAAACCTTTGTTTTTCCGCTTCCTGCGCCCGCAAGCACAAGGAGGCTTCCGTATTTTTCAACAACGGCTTCGCGTTGTTTTTCATTTAGCTGCTGTAAAAACTCTTCCATGCTCCCCAACAAATTCCTAGTATTTTTAAAGAATATATGATATTATTATGATAATCAAAAAATTTTGTGAAGTAAAATATTTAATTTAATAGGAAAAACAAATGTCAGACGAGAAAGAAAAACAACCAACGATTATGGTTCCGGCAGATGATTTGGATACTGTTTCTGAAGAAGATGCAAACACAGTTGACCAGCTAGCGATGGAGCTTGCTACTATCAGGCAATCAGCTAAACGTATAGCCATCATAGGAAGCAGAAACCTCCCTATCACCCATCAGCAGCTCATTGAAACCATTTCTGCGGCGCTTGTTTCTCAAGGCAATACGATTATAACCTCAGGCGGTTCTAGCGGAACAAACGCAGCCGCAATCAGAGGCGCAATGAAGTCAAATCCTGATAAATTAAAGGTTATTCTTCCTCAAACAATCGGTCAGCAGCCTTCTGACGTTCAAGATCAGCTCATCGGTGTTCCGAATATCATTGAACACGCAGACAGAGCAATGATGACCCTCGCTGACGCTAGCAGAATCTGCAACAGAGAGATTATTGATGACTGCCAGCAATTGATTTGCTTCCTTTCTCATACCTCAAACACGCTCCACAAGGCGATTGAGTACGCAAAAGAAAGTCACAAGGTTATTACTTCCTTTTATCTCGATTAAGGAATAATTAAAAAAAAGGGCCTTTAAAAAGGCTCTTTTTTTATTTTAACAAGCTTGTGGTAAGGTTAATATTATGAACACGCTGAAAAACGACCTGCAAAAGACAGGAAAAATTTACAGAGAGCTGTTTTTAAAGGCATCTCAGGCAATTGACGCAAAGCTTTATGCATTAAAAAAGAATTCTTTATGCAATCATTGCACGAAAAATTGCGTAATTGACCCGGAAAATCTTGATTTGTTCACAAAACTTCCGCCTGAATGCGGCATGCGTTTCTGGCAGGAAGCAGCAAAAAATCTGCTTGAAGATGGGATTTCTAAAGATATTCTGGCAAAAATTAACGCAATAAACGCAAAACGTAATAATTCTCATTGCTCAATGTGCGCGTCCTGCTGCAACCTTGCGAGTTCGGAGTTCAGTTATGAAGAATTAAAGCAAAAAGCTCAAAACGGCGACAAATTTGCAGCCGAGTTTGTGAGTATATTCGTTCCTTACGCTTCTTCTGATGAAGCAGCAGCGATTTATCCGGAATATGTTGCCCTGATTAAAGAACAATTTCCGCAAGACAAAAAAATAAGTTTTTATCACTGCCCGAAAGTCGGCGCGGACAATCTTTGCTCGGATTATGAAAATCGCCCGCTGATTTGCAGAGATTTTCCGTCAAATCCGCTCGTTGTTTTCCCGCCAAAATGTTCATATCGAAAATGGAAAGATGAAGTCGAAATTACGGCGCTTTTGCTGCATGCGATGGTGGAAATTGTCGGGTTTTATAAGGATAAATTGAACGAAGCGCTGCTTTGAGCCGAATATAACGGTATCTGAATCCGTTTCAGGATTCAAGAAAGTGAAAAAAGCAAATCGTACAATTTATCAAAAGAGAAAGTATAAATATATATTTTTAGGAACGTAAAAGCGGCTTTAGCCCGTTCCGGTCCTAAAAATATATGTTTATGCTTTCACTGCCACAAAAAACAATTTTCTCAACCGCCAGCCCCTCTGAACCAGCAGCCATTTCGACATATTTTTGCTACAGGAAATAAAAAAGACCCC
The DNA here is from genome assembly GCA_900547585.1 of uncultured bacterium. Classification (GTDB taxonomy): domain Bacteria; phylum Cyanobacteriota; class Vampirovibrionia; order Gastranaerophilales; family Gastranaerophilaceae; genus Spyradomonas. The sequence continues at coordinate 20,859 of URHD01000001.1, forward strand.
TTGCGAGGTCTTTTTTGATTTTTTTAAGAAATTCTCTGGAACATATATCCGATTCCGCGTGCTGTAAGAATCAATTCGGGATTTGCGGGGTCGGTTTCGAGTTTTGAACGCAATCTTGAAATATGAACGTCAACAACTCTTGTGTCAATACGATGATCCGGCGGATATGCCCATACATATTGAAGAATTTCGTTTCTTGAATATGCCTGACCGGAATTGTTTACAAGAAGCTCCAAAAGGCTGAATTCCATACCGGTGAGGCGGATTCTTTCGTTCTTTCTGAAAACCTGTCTTCTTGCAGTGTCGATTTTAATATTTCCCGTTGTAATAACGTTTTTAGTAACTTTTCCGGTAGACGGAGCGATTTCTCTGTTTGTTGTTCTTCTTAAAATGGTTTTTACACGGGCTTCAAGCTCTTTGGGGCTGAAAGGTTTAACAACATAGTCATCAGCACCGAGTTCAAGACCCGTAATTCTTTCAGAAACATCACCTAACGCAGTAAGGATGATAATCGGAACATCCGAGGTTCTGCGAACTTCGCGGCAAACGCCGTAACCATCCATTTTCGGCATCATAACATCTAAAATAATTAAATCAGGATTTTCTTTATTAAACATTGCGACAGCTTCTTCACCGTCAGCCGCTGTAACAACGTCATAGCCTATCATTCCGAGCCTTGTTTCAAGAATTCTTCTGATACTGGCTTCGTCGTCGGCTATCAAAATTTTTTGTTTTACTTCTTGTTCGGGAACTTCAGTGTTTGGGCTCATTTTTCAATTCCTGCTTTCTTTTCCGTTTGTCTAAAAAAAATTTGTAATGTCACTTCAAATTAGCTTAACAATATTACAAATTATTGATTTTTTTTAAATTATATTACAAGAATTTATAAATTGCAATAGATTTTTAATGGTGCTATAAAGGTATTAAGGGCGAAGACCCCCGTGCACATTCACAAGGTTGGTGATTGAGTACAGATAAAAAAGAAAGAGGAAAAAGATGTCAAACATTGAGGTAATTCTACCCGACAATTCAAAAATCAGCGTAGAGGAAAACTCCACGGGTATGGATTTAGCAAAAAAAATCAGCGAAGGGCTTGCCAGAAACGCAATGGCAATAGAAATTAACGGAACAACGAAAAGCCTCACGACGACATTAAATAATGGCGATAAAGTTAAAATTTTAACTGCAAAAGACCCCGAATCGCTCCACGTTCTGCGCCATTCGACCTCTCACATCATGGCTCAGGCCGTTATAAGGCTGTTTCCGCAGGCAAAACTCGCAATCGGGCCCGCTATTGAAAACGGTTTTTATTACGATTTTGACCTTGAGGGGCATTCATTTACAGAAGACGATTTGAGAAAAATCGAAGACGAAATGAAAAAAATTATCAAGGAAAAACATACTTTTGAAAAGTACGTTATCCCCGATGTTGATGCGCAAATCGCGGAATTCAAATCGCAGGGTGAAATTTACAAGGCTGAGCTCCTTGAAGAACACAAAAACGACAATCCGACCCTTTACATCACAAAAGATAAAGACGGAAAACCTTGTTTTAACGACCTTTGCGCAGGCCCACATATTCCTGACACTTCGTTTATCAAAGCATTCAAACTTTTGAAAGTTGCAGGCGCATACTGGCGCGGAAACGAAAAAAACAAGATGCTCCAGCGAATTTACGCAACAGCTTTCTTAACAAAAGAAGATTTGGACAATTATTTGCATGTTCTTGAAGAAGCTGAAAAACGCGACCACAGAAAACTCGGCACAAAGCTCGATTTGTTCTCGGTAAGAGAAGAAATCGGCGGCGGGCTTGTCCTGTGGCACCCGAATCTTGCTGTTGTGCGTGAAGAAATCGAAAACTACTGGAGAACCGAGCACAGAAAACGCGGATATGTAATCGTAAACACCCCGCAAATTGCAAAATCAAAACTCTGGGAGCTTTCGGGGCATATTGACCACTATCGCGAAAATATGTTCTTTATTGAGAAAGAAAATGAAGATGACGAACAGTTTATTGTAAAACCGATGAACTGCCCGTTCCATATTCTCATTTATCAGGCAAACCGCCACTCTTACCGTTCTTTGCCGCTTCGAATGGCTGAGCTCGGAACGGTTTATCGAAAAGAAAAATCCGGTGCGCTTGCAGGTTTGACCCGCGTTCAGGGCTTTACGCAGGACGATGCGCACGTTTTCTGTACGCCCGAGCAGCTTGTCGATGAAATCAACGCAATTATTGACTTTGTTGCCGATACAATGGCGATTTTCAAGATGGATTTTGAAGTTGAGCTCTCAACCCGTCCCGAAAGCTACGTAGGCGAGCTTGAAAATTGGAACAGAGCAGAAGCCGGTTTAAAAGAAGCAATGGACAGACGCGGAATGAAATACGAAATCAACGAGGGCGACGGCGCATTCTACGGCCCGAAAATCGACTTCAAAGTCAAAGACGCAATCGGCAGAACATGGCAATGTGCAACGATTCAGCTCGATTTCAACCTGCCTGAACGTTTCGACATCAAATATCAGGACAAAGACGGGCTGATGAAAACTCCGGTTATGCTTCACAGGGTAATTTTCGGTTCTATGGAACGTTTTCACGGCATTCTTATTGAGCATTATGCCGGCGCATTCCCGCTCTGGCTTGCTCCTACGCAGGTTGCGGTTGTTCCGATTACGGAAAAACATGCTGATTATGCAGAGAAAGTTTACAAAAAGCTTTTTGCTGACGGAATCCGCGTAAACCTCGACGACCGCTCTGAAAGTGTAAATTACAAAATCAGAGAGGCAATTCAGGACAAAAAAGTGCCCTATGTTGTCGTCGTAGGCGACAAGGAAATCGAAAGCGGCTCTGTTGCGGTAAGAAAACGCGGCGAAGGCCCGATTGGAACATTCAAACTCGAAGAATTCGCTGAAAAACTCAAACAGGAAATCAAAGACAGAGTTTAATTTCAAAATATCAACAAAGAAAAGCCGGCAGATATAATAAACTGCCGGCTTTTTATGACCGAAAAACAATTATTAAAGTTTTTCAGTATTATCAGTTTTTGTCAGACCTGATATTGAATAGATTGGAGAAAAATCCTAAAATTTCGTTCCTTTCTGACTTCCGGGATTGCGAGTTGATACTTTGCATAACATCCGTTTCCGCGTCGTAGTTTTCGCTCCAGATATTGGAGGATTTTTGAACAGTTTCTGTGTTTTGTGAGGAAAGAAGCTGCATGTCCTGAGGTATGTAGGCGCCTCTTGTTTTGCTTACATAGTTGTAGCGTGCAAAAGGATTGTAATAGTTCGCCGGATTTATCATATTCATATTGCTCATATTTTTTTTATAATGATATTGTTTTCGGGGTCAAAAAATTGAAAATATTTTTTAACAAAAGTTTACATTATTGCAGATTTAGCGCAAGCGGTACCCTCTCACCCCACCTTTTCCAGCCGGGAGGGGAATTTGTGGTATAATCGGGTTATGGGAGTAAATGAATTATCAAAAAGCTATTTAAGGGATTTTTGTGTCTATCTTGAAGTTGAGAGGAATTTTTCTCAACATACAATCCGTGCATACAATTCAGACATCCTCGCTTACCTTATCTGGCTCGGCGAAACGCCCGCAGCGAGCGTAAATCACGCAAAAGTCAAAGAATATCTCCTTTTTATTCAAAAATTCAACTACTCTAAAACCTCGCTCTCGCGAAAAATCTCCGCAATACGCACTTTTTACCGCTATTTATACAGAGAACGGGTCGTGGAGAGCAATCCGATTAACAGCATCCATTCTCCCAAAAAGTCAAAAAGCCTGCCGAAATTCTTATCAGGCGGGGAAATTGAGCAGATTTTGAACAACATAAAAATCGATACACCGGCAGGTTACAGAAACAGAGCGATTCTGGAGCTTTTGTATGCAACGGGCATGCGCGTTTCCGAGCTGAGCAATTTAAATTTTGAAAATCTGAACCTTGAAGAAAACGAAATAACTGTTTTTGGAAAAGGCAGCAAAGAAAGGATTGTGCTGGTTTCTAACAGGGCGAAAGATTTTCTTGAAAAATACATAAAATTCGCAAGAAACATGGTCACAGAACGCCCAGGCGAGCTAAAATCCGACGGTACAAGCCCCGTTTTCATAAACAAAACCGGTTTCAGGCTCCAGCCGCAGACTATCAGAATGGTTTTGAAGGAAATTGTTCACAAAATCGAACTTCCCAAAGTCGTAACGCCGCATGTTTTCCGCCATAGCTTTGCAACAAAACTGCTCGAAAAAGGCGCGGATTTGAGGGTTGTTCAGGAGCTTTTGGGGCATGCAAGCATTAGCAACACACAGATTTACACCCACGTATCGACAGAACGGTTGAAAATGGTGTATGATAAAACACATCCGAGGGCGTAAAATCCTGAATTTGAGAGAGGTATCTTTATGTATGACGTAATTACTATCGGAAGCGCAACAATAGACGCTTTTATTGAATGTGACGATGCAAATATCGTTTCCGTGAACACAAAAAATTGCCAGAACGAGTTTATGGCGTACCCGTACGGCGCAAAGATGGAAATTAACGGTTTTAAAACGGCTGTGGGCGGCGGCGGGCTGAATGCGGCTTCGAATTTTGCAAATCTCGGGCTCGATACCTCGGCAATCTTCAAAATCGGCGAAGATTTTCAGGCAAAAAATATTCTTTCAAAAATGGAGCAGGCAGGAGTTGATATTTCCAACGTAATTGTCAGCGAAGACGAAACCTCGGGCTTTTCCATTATTCTTGTAAGTTTTGAGGGCAACAGAACCGTTCTTGCGCACCGCGGCACAAACGGCACAATCAGAGAAGCAGAAATTGATTTTGAAGCAATCAAAAATGCAAAATGGCTTTACATTGCGCCTTTGAATGGCGAATCCGGTCAGGTTCTGGACGTCATTTCAAGGTTTGCAGAAGAAAACAACGTAAACACAACCATAAATCCGGGCTCCTCAAGCCTTAAACAGGGGATGAAATACTTCAAAAATATCTTCAAAACAGCTGAAGTCGTTGTTATGAACAAAGAAGAAGCCTCAATGGTCACAAAAATTGAAGTGCGCCCCGACACAAAGTCAGAAAAGTTCTCGGATGAAATAATCCATCCTGACATCGTCAAAATGCTCGATGAATTAAAAGGAATGGGCGCAAAAATCGTCATAATCACGGACGGCAAAAACGGTGTATATGCTTTTGACGGGAAAAAATATTACAGATGTCCGGAATTCCCCGCAAAAGTAGTAAGTACGCTCGGAGCAGGCGATGCGCTTTCATCTACGTTCACTGCGGCGCTGGAATACACAAACTGGAACATCGAAAAATCGCTTATGCTTGCCTCTGTAAATGCAGCGTCGGTTGTTTCGCATTTTGGCGCGCAGGAAGGATTTTTGAAGTTTGAAGACATGGAAAGAAAACTCAAAGAACATCCCTGCTTTATGGTTGATGTTCTGGAATGCAGATAAAATGCTTTAAAACCGTTTATTTAATAATAACAGCATCCTCTCTGAGCTGAATCACAAATTTTGCGCCCGCGGGTATTGAAATCGATCCGCCTTTTGTGAAAAGAGCAATAACAGGAGAGGAAACCACATTGGCGCCGTAGACCACCAGACCCGCTGCGGTTGGAAAAGGCGCAATTACAAGGTTTATGCCGCCTTTTTTTGCAAATTTACAGGAGCTTTTCCACATTTTTTTGAGATATTTGCTCCCGAAAGTTGTGGAATTCCACATGTTTTGAAGATATTTGCGTTTGCCTTTTATGTTGTTCAGGAAGATTTTTTTATCGTTTGCGACGCTGATTTTTGCGTCAATTTCATAAGTTGCGCCTTTATAAACCATTTCATCAACCTTAATAACTATCAGACCGCCGTTTCCGCTGATATATGGCTGATGGGAATCAACAATTCGGCCTTTAAAAACAGTGCCGGCAGGAATTGTTATATATGTGAACGTTTCAGGCGCTGTACTGACAAAACTTACTCTTGAACCGAGCCTTGTTTTGTCGGAAACAGCATTTTGAAGTTTTACCCTGAATTTTTTACCTTTTTTGAGCACAGCCGTGGATTTCACATTGTTTTGTGCAGATGTATTCGTAGTTGTACCCCTTGCAGGAACCGTGACAGGGGCAGTATTTTTAGGAGCAGCCGGCACAGCAGCAGGAGATTCCGCAGGGGACGGGCTAAATGCATCAATTGTCGTGTCAAAAGGGTCAGCCTCGCTCGGGAGCGCAGGAAGCAGGTCGTTTTCTATTTTTTTTGTGTTGTATTTTGCTCTGATTGCACTATCGATTGAATCATCGACAAAATCATCACAAAAAGCAACGCCCGAGGAGAAAACCGCTGCAACAAATGATAGCAATAAAAATTTTTTTAATTTTAATTCCATAATGTGCCTAATCAACAGGTTTTACAGTCGAATCAATCAAATATTTTTCCAGCCCCGATTTAATCGAAACTGCGGCTTTCTGCCTGAAGTTTTCATCCAGCATAAGCATATATTCTGTCGGATGAATCATATACGCAACCTCCAGAAGCACACATAACGGCATTGTCGGGCGCGTAAGCACAAAACTGGAGCGGTTAAAACCGTCATTAGCCGTGCTCAAATCAGTAATTAGCTTTTCCTGCAAGGATTTTGCGAGCAGTTTTGCCTCGTTGTTGTAATAAAATACAGAAGTTCCGTGTTTTTTGTAAGGATCGGCTCCGTCAGGAAGCGCGTTTGCATGCAAGCTTATAAGAACCAGCGCATCAGCGTCTTTTGCCATTTTCGGACGTTCATAAAGCGGGGTATTTGTGTCATCTGTACGGGTCATAACAACCTGTGCACCGGAGTTTTCAAGTTCCTGCTTCAATCTGCGGGCGACATCAAGGTTAATTTCCTTTTCTTTAACACCTGTAGGCCCGACAGCGCCGGAATCACATCCTCCATGCCCGGGGTCAATCCCTATCACTAGCCCTTTCAGCGGAGCTTTTTCATCAATTTTTGGCTCTTTTCTGATTTTTAAAACGAGATTTTTTCCATCGTAATAACAATCATAGCCCCATAATTTCTGGTTCAGTTCAATAAAATATCTGGAAATTTCTCCGGTTTGCGCAGTTGCAATCGCGAGATTTTTTATTGCGGTCATGGGTTTGAAGATTTTGCTGTCAGCAGCATTGTTTTTGACGCCGAAAATCTCCAGTTCAAGTCCGCCCTCCACTTCCTTCACTGAAAACGGAGCTCTTATGTCAAGTGAGGACTTTATGTACTCGTAATATTTATCTTCGCTTAAAACAACGTCGCAAACCGTGGCGTGGAGCTTTTCATTTATTAAAGAATGGTTGATAACCTTTGATTCCGCCACCCATGCGGTTTTATCAGGGCTCAGGGTTACTCTGTACCAGTTTCCCTTTTTGCCGTTAATCATCAAAACCGTATCTTTGTCCAGATGTGTGATTCTGGAGCCGTTTTCATCGGGTTGCGCCCTTAGCGGAGTGTTGTCGCACAAAACAAGAGCATAAATATACTCATTTTCCCCGAATTCTTCAAGCGGAGGCTCCTGTTTTACGGTTTGGGATTTCGGGGGTTTTGTTATGGAATATTTTACCGAAGTTTTTTCACTTCCGGTAGTTGATTCAAGCACAAAATCATTTTCTCCGTCATGCAGGGTCACTACCTCAACAAATGAACCGTTTTCCCACACTTTTACAGGCTTGCTGTTGATAGTCAGTGTTGAACCTGCCGTAGTGCTACCCACAAAAAACGTCGAGGAAGCATTCACACTTACCGTCGGGTTTTTAGGATAAACGACCTCGAGTGCTTCGCACTGAACTCCCGTTATTACCATTGCTGCGGCCGAAAAAATTAGTTTGTTTAAGTTCTTCATTGTAAAAATTATCTCAAATTTCATATTTTTTTGCAAATTTTATGTAATATAAATCATAAGATTGACAAAAAAATTTTATCAGGGATTTTATAACATCAGATAGTCAAAAGGGGAAACCATGCTAACAAAAATTTCATACACACCGGCAAACTACAAAGTAAACAAGAATTTTCAGGCCGAAAGAAGCATAAACACAAACAAAACCGCACAGGTAAGTTTCGGAATGCTGCCGGCAAAAGCCATTTCTAAAAATAACGTAGAACTTCTGGAAAAAATCGCCCAAAAACTTAGCCAGGGCCCTGATGGAGTCTTTACAAAAACAATAAACAACAAAACTATTACACTTAACCGTTTTCCAAAAAGCTGTGGAGAAATTTTGATAAAAGAAAAAAACGGTTCTGAGCTAAAAATTAATAATATTTTTTATGGAGAAGCCCTAAATCTAGAATATCTGGAAAAAACCAAAAAGCCGTCAATAACTTCGATGCGCCTCGCTTACGGCAAAGACGGAAAGGGCTATGAGTTTGAACCCGGTGAAATATTGAGGTTCAAATCCCAATACCCGCAAAAAGGAATGACGCTTAATGTTGAACGCATTTACTACGACCGCTCTACAGTAAATGCATATTTTAATGAAGAAAGATTAAAAAGACTCAATTGTGTGTTAAAAAGAATTCTTCCAGATGCGCTCCTTTAGCCAATCTGGTTCAAATATTCTATAACTTTTTCAGCTACGGCAATTGCAGATGCCGGATTTTGTCCGGTAATCAGGTTATCATCAACAACGACATGCTCTGCCCACGGTTTAAGCTGAGTAAATTCAGCTCCCAGCTGTTCGAGGCGTGATTGAAGCAAAAACGGAACGAGTTCGGTTCTTTTCACAATCTTTTCTTCCTCGTTTGTAAAAGAAGTTACTTTTTTGTTTTTAACAATCGGCTCCCCATCGGTTCTTTTTGCCCCAAGAAGCCCCGCCGGCCCGTGACAAACCGCGCTGGTTGCTTTTCCGGTATTGTAAAAATGGCCAGTAACTTCAGCAACAAGCTCGTTTTCCGCAATATCGAACATGGGGCCATGCCCGCCCGGGAAAAAGATTGCATCAAAATTTTTGTAATCAACTTCTTCAAGTTTTTTTGTATTTTCAAGGAACTTTGCAGCTTCATCCCATTCCATGGGGTTTGAGCAGGAGAGGCTGCCCTCATCAATCGGTGATTTGCCGCCTTTTATGCTGGCTACGGTAATTTCATAACCGGTATCTCTAAAAATTAAGAAAGGAACCGCAAACTCTTCAAGCCACACGCCTGTTTGCGTTCCATCAGCGAGTTTGTCAGCATTCGTAACAACAATAAGCACCTTTTTAGACATATTTTTTTCCTTTTAATAACTAAGTGTACTTATTCTCTCCAATTTTGAAAAATCGCGCATTCCCCGACTGTATAAAAAAATAATGCGACTTTAAAAAGCCGCATAAGTCAAGAAAGGAATGGTTAGACTATTAATAATTAAATTATGCAGATTTTTACCATGCGGTGCAAATTGCTAAACAAAACTTAATAAATATGCTAAAATATTGTTAATAAAAGGAGAAAGTATGAAAATCGGAATTTACGGACTGGGGCTGATTGGAGGCTCACTTTTGAAAGCGCTGCACGGCTATGAAAAAATCGCAGTAACAGGAAACGACAGCACAATCGAAGCTGCAAAACCTTATGCCGTCGAGGTCACAAAAGACCCGAACAGGCTTAAAGAATGCTCTCTTGTGTTCGTTTGCGTTCCGATGAACAAAACACTTGAGGTTCTTGACAGACTTGAAAATATAGTTTCTGCGGACACGATTGTTGCCGATGTTGCGAGCCTGAAAGGGTTTGTTATGGAGAAAAAACGTCCGTACAAGCTTATTGGCACCCATCCTATGGCCGGAACGGAACATACTGGCTTTGAATATTCGTTTAAAGAGCTGTTTGAGGGCGCAAAGTGGGTTATTACTCCGTCTGAGGAAACCACGCCGGAGGATTTGAACAAAATCGAAACCATAATTAAATCCGTATGGGCCCATCCGGTAATAATGGACGCAAAAACGCACGACAGGGCAGCAGCGTTGATTAGCCACATGCCAATGCTGGTTTCACAGGCTCTAATGCTCTCCGTCCAGGGAAACAATGACGCAAAACGCCTTGCAGCGAGCGGTTTTCGGGATATGACGCGGCTTGCAATGTCAAATACCGAAATGGCTGCGGATATGGTCAATTTGAACAGGGAAAATATTGAAGAATCGCTCGGGCTGCTTTCAGCGTCGATTATGCAGCTTTTGGGCAGTGATTACACGGGAAAAATTGAAGAAATTGCGCAAAAAAGACGTGCAATGTATGACGAGAGCGGGAAAAATGTTTTGTAGATTGCTAAAGTTGTCCAGCGCCGTTTCTTGGAGCGGAACTTAAGGCGTGTTGTTGCTCATTATTATTTTGTAATATAATTAATTTGAAATACTGCCTGTTTTGCAGGTGATTTTGATAAAAATTCATAAAAAAGATGTTTGAAGAAAAAGGATTTAATAATAATGAGCAAATATTTACTGGAAATCGGAACAGAAGAGCTGCCTTATAAGTTTATTGATGCAGGTCAGGAACAATTGAAAACTGCATTTGAAAAACTGCTTAAAGAAAACGAAATCGAGTTTTCAAGCGTAAAAACCTACGGCACTCCGCGAAGATTGACGGTAGTAGTCGACGGTTTGAACGAAAAGCAGCCGGACACGGTTAAAACCGTCAGGGGGCCGATTGCGAATATTGCATTCGATGAAAATGGAAACCTCACCCAGGCAGGATTGGGGTTTGCCCGCAAAAACGGGGTTGAACCGTCCGCGTTGTACAAAGAAGATAATTATGTTCATGCAAAAATCGAGAAAAAAGGCAAACTCACCAAAGATGTTCTCGCAGAAAACATTGAAAATCTGGTTTTGAAAATGCAGGGCCCTTATTTTATGAGATGGGCTGAGCTGGATGTAAAATTCCAAAGACCTATCAGATGGGTGGTTTCGCTTTTTGATAATGATGAGTTGAAAATAAAGATTGCAGAGGTTGAATCCTCAAGATTTTCACGCGGACACAGGTTTGCTTCTTCAAAAGTTGAAATCAAAAACCCTGATAACTACGAAGATGCGCTTTTTGAAGCAAAAGTTATTGTTGACGGCGAAAAAAGAAAAGAAAAAATCATTTCTTCAGCAAAAGCCGAAGCCCAAAAAATCGGCGCACAGGTTGTTCTCGATGAAGAACTTGTGAAAGAAGTTACCAATATAACGGAATGGCCGGTTCCGGTTGTGTGCAATTTTGACAAAAACTACCTGAATGTGCCGGAAAAAGTAACTGTAACCGTTATGGCTACTCACCAGCGCTATTTCCCGCTTTACAAAGACGGAAAATTGATAAACAGCTTTATTACGACAACAAATTTCCTCGGGAACGACTTTGAAAACATAAAAGCAGGGAATGAAAGAGTTGTTAAGGCAAGACTTGATGATGCGGTATTTTTCTTCAATGAAGATACGAAAAAACCGTTTGAAAGCAATCTTGAGGGCTTAAAAGGGGTCACATTCCAAAAAGGAATGGGCTCAATGTACGATAAAACTTACAGAATCCTTGAACTCTCAAAATACATCGCAAAAGAACTCGGCAAAGAGTCAAAAACCATCGAAAGAACCGCACTTTTATGCAAAGCTGACCTTGTTACGAGCCTTGTGTTTGAATTTACTGAATTACAGGGTTTTATCGGTTCGGATTACGCGTTCAATTCCGGCGAAGCGCCTCAGGTTGTCGAAGGTATAAAAGAACATTATTACCCGCTGGGCGCAGATTCGGAGCTTGCGGAATCGATTGAGGGACAGGTTGTCGGTCTGGCAGACAAAATCGACACAATCTGTGCTGTTTTTGCAGAAGGCAAAAAGCCGACCGGCTCTGCGGATCCGCTTGGCGTCCGCCGCGCAACGCTCGGTATTTTGAAAACGATTATTCAAAAGGATTTGAAAGTAAATCTCACAGAATTGATTAAAAAATCGATTTCTATTTTGCCCGTAAAAGTTGACGCTCCGCAAAAGCTTTACGAAGAAGTAAAAAACTTCTTTGAACAGCGCTTATCAATTTATTACAACGACAAATATTCACATGACGTTGTTGAGGCTTGTTTGTCGAACAAAGATGCGCTTTCTGATTTGGGCGATTTTGCCCTGCGGCTTGAAGTCGTTGAAAAAATCAAAAAACTGCCTGAATTCGCTCCCGTAAACGAAGCCGCCAACAGGATAATTCGTATAGCCAAGGCAGATTCAAATTCACCTGACAAGGCATTGTTTAATAGCCCGTTTGAAACGAAACTTATGGAATGTTTAACATCCATTAATGCTGATAACCTTGAATATGAAAAATTATTCGGAGAACTCGCAAAAGCAGTGCCCGTGATTAATGAATTCTTTGATAACGTGCTCGTTATGGACAAAGATGAAAAAATCAAGGAAAATCGATTAAAACTCCTTGCATTTGCAAAAGAAAAATTCGAAAAACTGGCTGATTTCTCCAAAATAAACGGTTAAAGTTTAGTCATAGACTCCTGCGCAGCAGGTCAAAAACACGATTATGGATAATATCAGGCTTTATACAGGAGTCCTGCTGTTTCTGTGCATGTTTTCGCTTGCCGATTTTGAGAGCATCGGCACATTTCTCACGGAACGCAAGATTGTTCAAAAATACAAAAATTCGGAGAAAATGCTCGGATTCGGGGTTTTGCAGTACGAAAATGGCGTTTATGTAGTTGATGTACTGGACTTTACGCCTGCAAAACATGCCGGCATTGAAGAAATGGATAAAATTCTTGCTGTTGACGGCGAAAAAATCGATACAATTGAACAATTCAAGAAAAAAATTGACCTTTTTCACAAAAATCAGGCGCTGAATCTCCTTGTATACAGAAAAAGCACCGGGCAAGACGTAAATATTTCAATTAAACCTATAATTCTAATTCCGCAGGATTAGATTTAACAAAATCCGATTAATTCTTTGTAACTAGAACTTAATGATTAACAGAACCTGAAAACACTTGCCCCAAAGGTAATCTCAGGGCTATAAATTTTTAGTTGATTTTGTGCTATGTTATTGTTATAAAGGGAACGATATAGATTAGGATAGTAATATCAAAGGAGAATTATGGGATTACCAAAAGTAGCATATTTTTCAATGGAAATAGCAATGGACCAGTCTTTGAGTACTTATTCCGGCGGTCTCGGATTTCTTGCGGGCTCTCACATGCAGTCTGCGGGCTATCTTCAATTGCCTATTGTCGGCGTAACTATGCTGTGGTCTTATGGCTATTATAATCAGAGAATCAATGAAGAAGGAAATGTTGATGTAGCTTACATCAGAAAACACTATGACTTTTTACAAAGTGTTGACGCTTCGGTTACTGTTGACATTTTCGGCGAAAAAGTTGTTGTAAAAGCGTTCAGAGTTGACCCGAGCCTTTTTGGCACCTGCCCTGTTTACCTTTTAACAACAGACATTGAAGAAAACTCGGAATGGGCACGCTCAATATCCCACAAACTCTATGACGGAAACGAAAAAATAAGAATTGCGCAGGAAACTGTCCTAGGTGTAGGCGGTGTAAGACTTTTGCAGGCAATCAAATATGACTTTGATTGTGTTCACATGAATGAGGGTCACGCGCTTCCTGCTGCATTTGAGCTTTTAAGACAGTACAACGGCGACCTCAATCAGGTAAAAAGGAAAGTTGTATTCACTACACACACACCGGTTGCGGCAGGTAACGAAGTTCACTGGGTTGATACGCTTCTTGAGGGTGGATTCTTTGCCGGATGCTCCAGAGAACGCGCTGTTGAGCTCGGTGGTGAGCATTTCTCGCTTACAGTTGCAGCATTGAGAATGAGCCGTATTGCAAACGCCGTATCTCAGCTCCACGGGCTCGTTTCCAACAAAATGTGGTCCTGGGTTGAAGGCAGATGCCCCATCAGAGCGATTACAAATGCCGTAAACCTTCACTACTGGCAGGATGAGCGAATTGCAAAAGCACAAACACTTGAAGATTTGCTCAATGCAAAAATCGAGATGAAAAAAGAAGTTTTCAGCTATATTGCAAACACAACCGGCAAAAGATTTGACCCGAATGTGCTCACAATTACCTGGGCAAGAAGATTTGCTGATTACAAACGTGCATGGCTCATCTTTATGGACATGGACAGAATCCTCAAACTCTTGAATGCGGACAAAGTTCAGCTGATTTTTGCAGGAAAATTCCATCCGGATGACGCAATGGGACGTGAAATGTTTAATAACATTCTTCACAAATCTTACAATATCAAAAATGTTGCGGTTCTTGCCGGTTACGAGCTTGAACTGAGCGCAAAATTGAAAAGAGCTACCGATGTATGGCTAAACACCCCCATCAGACCGCTTGAAGCTTCCGGTACATCCGGCATGTCAGCGAATATGAACGGTGCGCTTCACCTTTCTATCTATGATGGATGGACAGTTGAGGGCACTTTCCCGGGAATCAACGGCTACACGGTTGAATATCCGGGTCTTGATGATGATATTCCTTGGGAAGAAAGACATTGGAAAGATCATGACTGCATTATGGACATCATCGAAAACCAGATTATCCCGACATACTACGACAACAAGCTCGAATGGGCGAGAATGATGAGACAGGCTGTCAGAACTGCAGAAGCTTACTTCAACTCTGACAGAATGGTTATTGAATACTTTAACAGAATTTACAAGCCGATTGCGCATGAAAGTGCAAAAGAAGGCGGCTTAAATCCTGACGCTTCAATGACTTCTGATCCGTCAGCACACGAAAATCCGAATATGGATGCCTGGACTTATTCAAACATCAAGTAAGTTAAAAGGGTTTATTAAAAAAGAGGGCTTTTTAGTCCTCTTTTTTGTTTTTATTGTGAGTTTGTGCGTAAATTAGCAGGAAATATTCTTCTTCGTTCTGATTCCCCCGGGGATTCAGAACAAAAAGATAAAATTCACCATTATACGAGCCTTCCTCCATAGTCACTGCGAAGAATATTTCCTGCTAATTTACTTTGAATGCCTTAAAATAGATAAGAAAATGAGCGGTATCTTATTTGGAGTGACTATGGGGGAGGGCTCATGAATCGTGGATGTAACCTTTTCACGAATATTGCCCGGAGGAATCGGAACGGAAAATAAGATACCGCTCATTTTTGCCCACCCCACCCCAAGCCAACCAAAACAACAAAAAATTAAAATTTGAAACTAACATTTTCTTATGGAATAATATGGTCAAAAGAGTATCGGAACATGAATGACAAAATAATTATAAAAGGTGCAAATCAGCACAACTTAAGGAATGTGGATTTGGAACTGCCGAAAAATGAACTCATTGTTTTTACGGGAGTTTCAGGCTCGGGCAAAAGTTCGCTCGCTTTTGACACAATATTTGCAGAAGGGCAAAGACGCTACGTCGAAAGCCTTTCGACATACGCGCGCCAGTTCCTCGGACAGATGGACAAACCCGATGTCGAGTCCATTGAAGGGCTTTCTCCGGCGATTTCCATTGACCAGAAATCAACATCCAACAATCCCCGCTCAACAGTCGGCACTGTAACGGAAATCTATGATTATTTGAGGCTGCTTTTCGCCAGAATCGGCGTTCCGCACTGCCCTGAATGCGGCGACCCGATAAAACCGCAATCAATCGACGAAATTGTCGACAGAATAATGAAACTCCCCGAGGGCACAAAAATCCAGATTATAGCGCCAGTCGTAAGAGGCAAAAAAGGCGAATTTGTTTCATTGATAAACGAACTCAAGCAGGACGGCTTTGTTCGCGTCAGAATTGACAACGAAATTTACAACCTTGACGAAATAGATGTAAAAGAAATCGAACTAAAAAAGACCCAGAAACACAATATCGACGTTATTGTCGATAGAATTGTGGTAAAAGAAAGCGCAAAATCCAGAATCGCTGATTCTGCGCAAACCGCGCTCCAGAGGGCAAACGGGCTCATGTCGGTTGACGTTGTCGGGCAAAAAGAGATGATTTTTAGCGAGAAACTCGCCTGCCCGAAATGCGGCTTGAGTTTTGAGGAACTTGCACCGCGAATTTTCAGTTTTAACAGCCCGTATGGCGCCTGCCCGAAATGCTCGGGGCTTGGCGCGGATTTTGTGATTGACCCGAACCTTGTTGTGCCTGACCGTAGAAAATCTCTCAAAGAAGGGGCAATTTACCCGTGGAGCAAAACCTCAACTTCTTACTATGATGACCTTTTGAGCTCTGTTTGCGCACATTACGGCATTGATATGAACAAACCGTTTGAAGATTTGAGCAAAGAAGAACAAAAAATCATACTTTACGGCTCGGGCAGCGATTTATTGGATATACGCGTAAAAGAATTCGGCACCCATCGCTACAAAACCAGAAAAATGCGGTTTTGTGGGGTAATTCCGTTTCTTGAAAAAAGATACAACGATTCCTCAGGCGAATACTGGCGTGAAGAAATCCAAAAATACATGGTTACAACCCCTTGTCCTGATTGCAAAGGCGCTAGATTGAAACCATTTGCTTTAGCAGTGACTGTAAGGGGTAAAAACATCTTTGAGGTGTGCAATATGCCTATTTCAGAGAGCTTCGAATTCTTTTCATCGCTTTTTCTCGAACTTTCTGATTTTGAAATGGAAATTGCAAAACAGATTCTTGAAGAAATCAGAGCCCGTTTGAAGTTTTTGATTGATGTCGGGCTCGGATATCTTGATTTAAGCCGTATGGCAGGGACACTTTCCGGCGGCGAAGCGCAGAGAATCAGGCTTGCAACCCAAATTGGAAGCGGATTGTCAGGCGTTTTGTACGTTCTTGATGAGCCGTCAATCGGTCTGCATCAGCGTGACAATGATAAATTAATAAAAACCCTTTTAAACATGCGAAACCTTGGAAATACGCTCATTGTGGTTGAACACGACGAAGACACAATGCGAAATGCTGATTATATCGTGGATATCGGCCCGAGAGCAGGCGTTCATGGAGGAAAAATCGTCGCAAAAGGCACGCTTGAAGACATAAAAAAATCAAAAGAATCCATAACCGGCAAGTATTTGAGTGGTGAAAAGGTTATTCCCGTGCCCCAAAAACGCCGCGAGGGCAACGGAAACTTCCTGCAAATCAAAAATGCTCACCTTAACAACCTAAAAAATATCTCACTTGATATTCCGCTTGGCAAAGTTGTTGCGATTACAGGCGTGTCAGGCTCGGGAAAATCGTCTTTGATGATTGATTTGATTAGAGAGTATGCGCTGCACGAATTAAGGGGCAACAAACCAAAACCTCAGGGCGTTGACGAGATTCTTGGCTTTGAAAATATCGACAAAATCATTGATATTGACCAGTCGCCCATCGGCAGAACCCCGCGTTCCAATCCGGCGACATATACGGACGTTTTCAGCCACATCCGTGACCTTTACGCAAAAACAAACGAGTCAAAAATGCGCGGTTATCAGCCCGGACGTTTCAGTTTTAACGTAAAAGGCGGGCGCTGCGAGGCTTGCAAGGGCGATGGCGTAATAAAAATCGAAATGAACTTTTTATCGGACGTTTATGTAAAATGCGATGTCTGCAAAGGCAAGCGCTACAACCGCGAAACCCTTGAAGTCAAATACAAAGGCGCTACAATCTCTGATGTGCTTGAAATGACGGTCGCAGAAGCCTATGTGTTCTTCGAAAACATTCCTAAGATAAAATCCCGCCTAAAAACGCTTTATGATGTCGGATTAGGCTACATAAAGCTCGGTCAGAGCGCAACAACCCTCTCTGGCGGCGAAGCCCAGCGAATAAAACTCGCCTCCGAGCTGAATAAAAAAGCAACAGGGCGCACTCTTTACCTTTTGGACGAGCCGTCTGTCGGTTTGCACTGGTATGACCTCGACAAGCTTATTAAAATCATCAACAAGCTTGCTGATTCGGGAAATACGATACTTATTATTGAACATAACCTTGATTTAATAAAAATTGCCGACCATATTATCGACCTTGGTCCCGAGGGCGGAAATGCAGGTGGACAGGTTGTTTTTCAGGGCACTCCGGAAGAAATAATCAAATGTCCCGATTCATACACCGGTCAGTATTTAAAAGGAATGTTAAATTAACCCCGCAAACTATCATCAGGAGCCGAAATGAGAAGAAAAGCTGTCGGAATATTAAATGGTGCCATTGCTGCGGCAAGCTACGGAACAAATCCGCTTTTTGCGCTGCCTTTATTTGCTGCGGGGGTGGGGGTGAACTCCGTACTTTTTTACAGATATGCGATTGCTGTTATGATTTACGGAATCTGGTTGAAATTCGTTAAAAAAGTATCTTTAAAAATAACTCAAAAAGAGTTTTTTCCGCTTTTCTTTTTGTCAATGCTTTTTTCGTTTTCATCTTTGACGCTTTTTCAGGCTTTTAATTACATTGCCGCCGGAATTGCATGCACGATTTTGTTTATTTATCCCGTCATTGTTGCAATTATAATGGCGATATTTTTCAAAGAAAAAATAACCAAAACCGTTATAAGCGCGATTTTACTTACCTCTTTTGGAATTATACTTCTTTACAACGGCAAAGACGGCGTAACGCTTAATCTTCAAGGTGTTTTACTTGTGCTTTTATCCGCGCTTTTGTATGCACTTTATATTGTTGGCGTCAAAAACATAAAGCCAGTAAAACACATAAAACCGGACAAATTGAGCTTTTACATAATGTTTTTCGGGCTTTCTGTTTACATTTACAACATCAAGTCTTTCACAAATCTTCAGGTTCCCGAGAATCCGCTTTTATGGCTTTTTGCAATTGCTCTGGCGATTTTTCCGACCATTATTTCGCTCGAAACAATTACCGTATCAATAAAACTCGTAGGTTCTACGATAACAGCCATTCTCGGCGCTCTGGAGCCTTTGACTGCTATATTTTTTGGCGTGGTTTTCTTTCATGAGGAACTTACGCCAAGGATAATAGCAGGGGTTGCTCTGATTTTAGCGGGAGTAATTTTGATAGTTCTTCGAAAAACTCACAAAACTCCGCACACAGCCAATAATTCGCAAAAAACCGGTTTTAGTGCGTAATCAGTTTTAGACCAACAATTCCGCTAACAATAAACCCGATACAAATAAGCCTTAATATCGTAACAGGTTCTTTAAATAAAATTATTCCGAAAACAACTGTTCCGATGGTTCCTATACCTGTCCAGATTACATATGCGGTGCCCAGAGGCAATTGTTTCAGCGCAAGTGCCAGAAAATAAAAGCTAAAAATCATGCACGCAACAGTGAAGATTGCAGGTGTGAGTTTTGTGAATCCATGTGAAAATTTTAGCCCCACAGCCCAGCTAATTTCCAGTAGGCCGGCGATAAACAAGAAAATCCAATGCATTTTGTTCTCCTTTCATTGCTAAAAAGCCAGAAAGAAATCTTTTACAATTTCTCCCTGGCTTTTATCCTTCCGTGTACTTTTAAAACTTAAAAGCGTTTTCTCTCGGACCAGTCCAAATCTATTGCGGAACCCTAGAAAACTTTCTTATTCAATTTAAAAATATAATAAGTTAAAATCCTTAATTCTTCAATAGGGCGATAAATAGCATCTGTATTTTCGGGTAATTTTTGCAAAGGGCGTGTTTTAAAAGTATTTTTTTCTGGAACAACGATTCCCTTTTCAGGATGAGCAAGGTCATATTTTCGCTAATGTTCAATAAGTCTGGTCTAAATCGACTTTCCCTGCCTCAACAAAAAGTTTTACTGTTTCATAGTCCTTTTTATTAACAAGATAATAAATAAACTGTGGATGGCTGCTTGCCGTCAACAACCTTTCCGCGAGCTTATCCGAAGCTTCATCCGGAGAAAGTGCGTTTACCGGCGGAATAAAAGCAGTTAGAATGACTAAAACAACCCCAAAATTTTTTATTAGTTTAAAATGATGCATAAAACCCTATAAAAAAATTTGCGTCACCCGCGATTCGAACGCGGGACCTATCCCTTAAAAGGGGAGTGCTCTACCTGCTGAGCTAGTGACGCAAATTCTATTAAATTTTCAATTTTTACTGCCAAAACCAACTATTTTTAAAATCTATCAGTTCCGACTGCTTATATAACATAGCAAGAACATACTTTTACGTCAATAATCTTTTTTAAATTATTTTGTAAAGATTGTCTGCTCCCTGTCAGGCCCGACGCTAATAATCGAAATCGGCACGCCCATAAGTGATTCCAGACGTTTGAGATATTTTTTTGCATTCTCAGGAAGTTCTCCATAAGTTTTGATTTTTGAAATATCTGTCCTCCAGCCGGCATGGGTTTCGTAAACAGGCTCTAAAAATTTATGAAGATTAACATTTGTCGGGTAGAATTCATAAATATCACCGTTTCTTTTATCTTTATATGCTGTACAAACTTTTATTTCATCAAAAGTATCAAAAACATCCAGTTTCGTAACCGCCATTGAGGTAAGTCCGCTTACGAGCACGCCGTATTTAGCAACAACAGCATCAAACCATCCGGTTCTTCTGGGTCTTCCTGTTGTTGTGCCGAATTCATGACCGATATTTCTTATTTTTTCACCGGTTTCGTCGTTTAGTTCGGTAACAAAGGGGCCCTCACCAACACGTGTGATATATGCTTTTGAAACGCCGATAATTTCTTTTGAAACCGATGGCCCGAACCCGCTTCCGGTAAAAGCACCGCCCGCAACAGGGTTAGAACTCGTAACAAAAGGATAAGTTCCCCAGTCCACGTCGAGCATAATCCCCTGGGCGCCCTCAAAAAGTATGGATTTTTTCTCTTTCAGTATGTCATGAAAGAGTTTTTGCCAGTCATTGCATACATAAGGACGCAGAATTTCAGCATATTTTTGACAAATTTCAAGGATATTGTCCTTTGTATAGGTTTTTAGTCCGTAAATTTCTTCAAGTTCCTTGTTTTTCAAAGAAAGAATGTTCTCAAGTTTCATTTTGAGCCCGTCAATATCATATAAATCCTGAACTTTTAGCCCATGTCTTGAGACTTTATCCGTATATGTGGGGCCGATTCCTTTTTTAGTAGTGCCGATTTTTGCTCCGGTTCCCGCAGTTGCTTCGCTTTGACCGTCAATGTCTATATGATACGGCATGGTAATCGAAGCAAGAGGTGAAATTTTCAAACCTGACAAATCAACATGCTCTTTTTTCAAATTTTCGATTTCTTCATGCAGAACTTCGGGATAAATCACTGTTCCCGCGCCAATAAAGCAAATTTTACCCCTGTAAAGAATCCCCGAGGGTATCAAATGGAATTTAAACGTTTTATTATCCGCAACAACCGTATGACCAGCATTGCAGCCGCCTTGATAGCGAATAATTATATCAGCTTTCTGTGCAAGCAAATCCGTAATTTTAGCTTTGCCCTCATCACCCCATTGTGCACCGATAACAACTGTATTTTCCATTTAATTAATCCTTTTCACCTTTACTTTTTAATTATAGAACAAAAGGAACAGCTAAACTTCAGGAAGAAATGTAACGATATGTAACAAAAGTATATATTTTTGAAATAGTGAAGTTAGAATTTACGTTTATATAAATGTAAGAAGAAAAAGGGCACATTATGGCATTCGCAATCGCACAATGTACACAAACTAATTTGCTGGCGACAAAGTCGGATCTTGAAATGGAAATGACCTTTCTAACTCAAGAACTTATGCAGCTGTCAATGCAATCTCAGGCTATTATAGAACAGCAGTCGCAAGAAGGTCAGTACTATATGAGCCAGCACACTGATGAAGAGGGCGTTGTTGATACTTCAGCGATAGAATATGTAAATAGTGATGCTTTTAACAAAAAATTTGATGCACTGCTGGCGGAAATTCAGGCAAAAGAACAAAAACTTGAGGTACGAAAACAGCAGATAGAGCTAAAACAACAGGCGATATCTGCGCAGGAAGACAGCTGGCAGAAACTCGGAGACAAACACATCCAAAACGATTTCAAATACGGCAGTTAACCTCCGAAAAGAAGAAAATAAAAAAGCTCCACAGGGTATGTGGAGCTTTTTTAAGCTTATGAAGAACTTACTACTTTTTAGCAGCGAGTTTTTTGTCAACAGCTTCTTTGAATTTTTTACCAGCTGAGAAAGCAGGAACAGTTTTAGCTGCGATTTTAATTTCTTTGCCTGTTTGAGGGTTGCGGCCTGTTCTAGCTGCTCTTTTTCTGGATTCGAATGTACCGAAGCCGACCAAAGTAACTTTTTGTCCTTTAGCAACAGTTTTTTCAACAGTTTCCATCCAAGCGTTGATAACGTCAGATGCTTCTTTTTGAGTAACTTTAGCTAATTTTGAAACTTCTTGTACTAATTCTTCTTTGTTCATAGTATTTAAACCCCTTTTCTAAAATGTACATTATTATTATATTTGAATCCTGAATAATGGCAAGTACTTTTTTTCCTCCAAACGGCTGTTTTTTTAATAGTTTGTTTAAAATCCGTTTTCTTCCTTTACAAAGAGGGAAAAAGTTTTTAAAATGTAATAAAGGACAAAGTATGGAAAAGAAATTCGGATTTTCGCTTGCAGAAGCGCTTATAACACTCCTCATAATTGCACTGATAACTGTATTATCAGCGCCTGTCATCACCAAAAAAGCAAGAAAACGTGAAGACACAAACATGTGGACGTTTGTAAAGAACAAAAATAAATATATTTATCCTACAAACAACAACGATATCATGCTTGGCTCAACAAAACAGCCAAAAGGGATTGTGGTAAACGGGGTTCTTGTTTTCAAAAACACTAAAGGCGAAACCATCGGCTGGATTGCAGAAGACGGAACAAATTCCTTTACCCTCGAAAATCAAGGCTTGTCTTTAACCTCAATTTCTGATGAAGATATGCGAAAACTTGTTGAGCAGGTTCAAAATAACATCGACGTGAATAAACTCACCCAACAGGTGCAAAATGCCGAAAAAATTGCCGGAAAGACCGCCGCAAAGCCCGCTGCAAGCAATAAAGAGCATGCTCAAAACAACAGTGCACAAAATTCGGATTTAAATATTGATATTAATGCACTAATGAACACAATTAACCAGATAAACAGTCAGCAGAGGTAATTAATTATGATAAAACCATGGAATGAATATTTTTTAGAGATTGCAAAAACATGCTCAACCCGCTCAAACTGCTTCAGAGCGAAAGTCGGCGCAGTAATTGTCGGTGAAGACAAAAAAATCAAAGCAACCGGCTACAACGGCACACCGTCAAAAGTGGTTTCCTGCTATGAGCTGGGAAAATGCTACAGAATGGAGCATAATATCCCCTCAGGAACAATGTACGAAACATGCCGCAGTATCCATGCCGAGCAAAACGCAATAATTCAGGCAGGTCAAGACAGATGCCAGAACGCAACAATGTATATTTACGGGCATGAATTTATCTGTATTCTTTGCAAAAGATTTATTGTTCAGGCCGGAATAAAAGATGTTTATCTTTTAAAGGATGAAAATTCACACATGAAACATATTTCTGTAGAAGAAATCCGAAAAGAGCTCAGCGAGTCATTTAAAGTTTAGAAAAGTTAAGGAGCTTGATTAAAAAATCAGCTCTTTTATTTCAAAAAGTTCTTCCAGGCGGCCGGATTTCGTTACAGTTTCTATTTTTTCAAGAATCCTATCGAGTTCAGGCTGTGAGGGTTCTTTTAGTACTGCTGGCAGATTAATTTGCGAGGTATCTTTTACCGCTTTAAAATTCTTATTAATCGTAAGAAAATCTTTATAAACGGTTAAAATTTCCAGCCATTCTGGTGGAAATTCCTCTGATTTACCGGTATAATATGCGCAATCTTTGGGATATTTTTCGTAATAAGCCAGCAGCGAGTTGATTTCATAAAAAATATCATCGTCAGGCACATTCTGTCCGAAAAAAGCATTATTCAAGATTTCTTTTGGTTCAGATTTAAAGTTAAATTTTATAAAAGCAGCCCAGAGCAGGCAGCCAAGGTAAAAAGCAGTAGAATTTTCAAACAATTTGCAGAGTTTTTGACGCTGCATCTGGAACTGGACTTTTTTGCGGTTGAATTGTTTTATTGTCCCGAGAAAGGCATTAAATGACTCAAGGCAATCCGAAAAAACATAGGTATGAGCTGAATAGCCCGGGTCAAAGGGGACACCGTCGGTGAAATTCATTTTAGACAAAGCTCCTTTTTTTAATCTAGCCGGTGAGCCCCTGAACAAGTTCAGGGTGACATTTTATAGGTGCTCCGGGAGGCGCTTTGGGTTGCTTGCCCGAAACTTTTTTAAATTTGCTCCCACGGGAGTTCGACCGAATGTCGGTTTTTATAAAAATCGTGCCCGGGGAGGCGTTTTGGGCTGCTTGCCCGAAACATTTTCAAATTTGCTCCCTCGGGAGTTCGACCACGCCATGGCCTTTATATATTATACGTGCCCGGGGAGGGTCGAACTCCCGGCCTGCAGCTTCGGAGACTGCCGCTCTATCCTACTGAGCTACGGGCACATAAAAATACTTTCCAATTATAACATACTGCTATATAATTATATTATAGGGGAAAATAATGAAAGATAAAAATTGTATATTTTGTAAAATAGCAAATGGAGAAATTCCGGTTGAACCGGTATGGGAGAATGAAAAAGTTTTTGCATTTAAAGATGCAAATCCACAGGCTCCAGTGCACATACTTGTTGTACCGAAAGACCATTACGCATCATTAAATGAGCTGGACGACAAAAATCTAATGGGTGAGCTGATAAACGGCGTCAAGTCTACAGCGAAAACCCTAGGGCTAAAAGAATACAGAACTGTCCTCAACACAGGTGAAAGCGCAGGTCAAACTGTCTTTCATATCCATTTTCATGTACTGTCCGGACGTGATTTCAACTGGCCGCCGGGCTAAAGAAGGTAATTAATGTTTATATTTGATAATCCGCCATTATTATTTTTAATATTGACATTGGTCTTAGCTGCTGCATATATGTTCCTCAGAATCAACGAAGAAGTGACAGGAAAAGGCGGCGTAAAAAAATTGGGCATCTCACCTGATGACGCCTACATTGAAATGCAGACATGCCTTGCAAACAGGGATCATAAATCAGCACAAATGTTTGCGCTTAAATACCTCGAAGCTGACCCGATGTTCAACGATTTAAGACGATTGCTTATCAAATCTTACATTGATTCACACAAAGAATATGATGCAATAAACCAGCTCTTAATTCTTGTAAAAAACGCTCCCGATGATGTCAAAGCATATCTTCAGCTGGGAGTGCTTTACCAGAATACAAATCAGAACAAAAAAGCCATAAATTATTATAATGAAGTTCTCAGACGCGATGATTCGAATATTTTGGTGCTAAAGAATCTGGGGCAGCTCTACATAAACGAACGGCAGATGGATTCAGCACTAAAAATATACAAACAACTGCTTCAAAATTTTGAAGATGAAAAAGATAAAGTTGAATTTTACCCGATAATGGGCGATTTATACGCTTCACAAGGGGAAAACAAGCAGGCACTCGATTTTTATAAAAAGGCTTTTAAATACCAGCCAACAAATATTGAAATCGTAAAAGCCAGCAGAAAAATATACGCCAGGCTAAAAGACACCGATAACATGCTTAGACTGTCCAAAAAGCTCATCGCAATGGCTCCGGGAAATTACGATTATTATAATGATTTGATACAGGCGCTTTTTGACCTGAAACATTATGATGAAGCCCTTAACTACGCAAACAAAGCAATGGAACTCGACAGCAAAGACGAAAAACAGCTGATGAGCATGATTGCAAAGATTTATACATACACGGGAAAAGCCGATGAAGCTGTAGATATCCTTGAAAATAAGGTTATGGTTGACCCGAGGGATGTAGATATGGTTCAGGCATATGCAATGGCGCAATGTATGAATAAGAACTATGAAGAGGGCGTAAAACTTTGCCTTGATGCGATAGAAATAGCTGTTCCCGCAGGTGTAATAAAACTCCAGAACACAATCAGTAACATTCTTTGCGAAAATGCCGTAGAACTTTTAGAAAATGGCGATACAGGCGGGGCATTTGAAAAATTTACAGAAGCCGTGCAATATAACAGCGACAATCCGGAGATTTACTTCAAGCTCTGTGACGCAAACCGAAGAGTAAAAAACTACTCAGAAGCCCTGAAACAGTGCAAACGAGCAATCGAGCTTTCACCGGAAGACAGCAGGTATTATGTTTACCTCGGTGACATATATATTGACCTGCAAAACTACATAGAAGCCCTCCAGCACTATAAAGAAGCGGTAGATATTGACCCGAGGAATGCTACAGCACACGCAAAACTTGGCATTTTGCAGGCTAAAGGGCACCAGTACGAAGCCGGAATCAAATCGCTTCTTGCTGCACTTTCCATTGATGAAAATAATCCTGACACAAGATACAACCTTGCGCTCATATATGAGCTTCAAGGCAATATAGAAGAAGCTAAAACCGAATACAAAAAAGTTTTGAGCCTTGACCCGAACCACGCAGAAGCACTCAACAATTTGCAAATATTAGGAGAATAAATAACATAAAAAAACGACCTTCAAGGCCGTTTTTTATTATTAATTGTGTGTTTTATGCGATTTCTTCTTCCGATTCATGTACCGGTTCGGGGTGTTTGTTCGGAAGTTTGATGAGTTCGGCAACTTTGTCCCGTTTGTTCACCATTTCCGCCGTAATTGTGAACTCTTTCACATCTTTTTGTGACGGAATTTCGTACATCACGTTGAGCATGAGTTCTTCAACAATAGAGCGCAACGCACGGGCGCCGGTTTTTCGTTTAATTGCTTCTTTAGCAATAAGTTCAATAGCCTCAGGCTCAAACTTAAGCTCGACATCGTCCATCTGCAACAGACACTGATACTGTTTCAAAATAGCGTTTTTGGGCTCGGTGAGAATCATCTTCAAAGTAGCCTCATCCAGCTGGTCAAGAACCGCATAGATAGGAACACGCCCTATGAACTCCGGAATGAGCCCAAATTTCAACAAATCTTCGGGCTGGAGTTTTTTGAGCATTTTCTGCGCTGCAATCTCTTTTTCAGCCGCAGTTGCGGGAGCTTTAGCGCCAAATCCGAGCGAAGTACCTTCACCTGCGCGTCTTTCAACAATTTTATCAAGTCCGACAAAAGCACCGCCCACGATGAACAGGATATTTTTTGTATCAATCTGGATAAATTCCTGATGAGGATGCTTTCTTCCACCCTGCGGCGGAACATTAGCAACTGTCCCTTCAATCATTTTCAAAAGCGCCTGCTGGACGCCTTCGCCGCTTACGTCGCGCGTAATGCTCGGATTTTCCGATTTTCTGGCAATTTTATCGATTTCATCAATGTAGATAATGCCTCGTTCAGCTTTCTGTGCATCAAAATCTGCACTCTGATAGAGCCTCAGGAGGATATTTTCAACATCATCACCCACATAGCCTGCTTCTGTAAGTGTAGTCGCATCCGCAACAGCAAATGGGACATCAAGCATCTTCGCAAGCGTCTGTGCAAGGAGAGTTTTTCCGGAACCGGTTGGTCCGACGAGCAGAATGTTGCTTTTTTGGATTTCAATACCGGAATCATCGCCTTTCGCGTTATGAGCGATACGTTTGTAATGGTTATAAACAGCGACTGACAGCACTTTTTTTGCGTCATCCTGTCCAACGATATTTTCGTCAAGATATGCCTTGATTTCGTGAGGTTTCGGGATGTTGGTGAGGTCAGTAGGTGATTTTTCAGCACCTTCGCCTTTTTCTTTGTCTTTATTTTCAAAGAATTCCTCATCAAGTATTTCATTACACAATTCTACGCATTCATCGCAGATATAAACCTCGGGGCCGGCAATTAATTTTTTTACCTGGTCCTGAGTTTTTCCACAAAATGAACATTTTAAGCGGCTGTCATCGTGTTTAACCATTTATTTATCTCCTGATTTAATTTTGTCGTTTCGGATTGACCGAAATCGCAAATTTTATTCATGTTTCGCTGTTTTTTCTATTGAAACAACTTTATCAATCATACCATACTCGAGAGCTTCCTCGGGAGTCATGATATAATCTCTGTCCGTGTCTTTTTCAATCTTTTTGATTGATTGTCCGGTATTTGCAGCCAATATTTCATTCAAGGATTTTTTGATTCTGATGATTTCAGCTGCCTGAATTTCAATATCGGTTGCCTGACCCTGTGCACCGCCCAGAGGCTGGTGAATAAGAACTCTGGAATGCGGAAGAGCCAGCCTTTTGCCTTTTGTACCGGATGAAAGCAAAAATGCACCCATACTTGCAGCCTGCCCCAAACAAATCGTGGAAACATCGGCTCTGATGTGCTGCATTGTATCATAAATCGCAAAACCTGCTGTAACGCTGCCTCCAGGGCTGTTGATATAGAGCATAATGTCTTTTTCAGGATTTTCGCTGTCCAGGAGCAGCATTTGTGCTACTACGAGGTTGGCTACCATATCATCAATCGGAGTTCCGAGAAAAATGATTCTTTCTCTCAATAATCTTGAGAAAATATCAAATGCGCGTTCGCCGCGGCTTGATTGTTCTACAACTGTTGGTACAAAGCTCATAATTTGCCCTTTCTTATACTATTTTTCTATGAATTTTACTGTGTTGTTGTCAACGAGGAATTTTGTCACCTTGCGGCTCAAAGCCTGTTGTGAAAGCGACTGAATCATTCCGGGAGTTCTGGACATTTCTTTCAAAATCGTAGTTTTGTCCGTGCCATACATCGAAGCAAGCTCAGAAAACTGTGCATCAAGGTCCTCAGCAGTAATCTGGAGGTTTTCGAGTTTAGCAATCTCAGAAATCATCAGTGAATTTTTGATTCTGTTTTTAGCCTCTTCTTTAAGCTCTGCCCATATTTTATCATGACCTTCTTTTTCAACAATTTGTTCCCAGGTCAGGCCTGATTGAGCAATTTTTTGAACGAATTCATTTTTCAGTGCATTAGCCTCACGTTCAATCATAGTATCCTGAATTTCAACTTCCATGTTGTCGAGAACGGTTTGAAATACTTTGTTTGCGCTTCTTTTTTCGTTTTCGTTGGATTCAAGGCTGTCAAGATACTTAACAATGTCAGCTTTCATTTCATCAACTGATTTGAACGGCCCGACTTTTTTAGCCAGTTCATCGTTGAGCTCGGGTTGCTTCTTTTCTTTGATTTCGTTGATTTTGATTTTAAACTGCGCAGGCTGACCTTTTAATTTTTCGTCGTGATATTCATCAGGGAATTTTACGTCAATTGTGAATTCTTCACCTGCATTTTTGCCGACGAGTTGTTCTGCAAACCCGGGAATAAACGTACTGTTGCCCAAATCGAGCATATAATTCTTAGCACTTCCGCCTTTGATTGCTTCGCCGTTAACAAAACCGTCAAAATCAATCATAACGATATCTTTGTCGTTAGTTTCTCTTCCGGAAACAGTTTCCAGCGTGGAATATCTGTTTACGAGCCCTTCAAGTTCTTTTTCAACGGCATTTTCAGCGTTTTTGTATTTTTCAACTTCGACTTCCAGCCCTTTATATTGTTTGATTTTGACTTCAGGCTTGAGTTCGATTTTTGCTACGATAGAAACGGGTTTGCCCATTTCAAAGTTATAAGATTCAAGATAAGGCTCTGAAATAACGTCCAGATTGTTTTCATTGATAGCTTTTGCAAAAACAGAGGGCAGCATAGATTCCAGTGCATCGCGTTGAATAGTTTCCATACCGATATGTTTTTCAAGGATGTTTCTGGGCGCTTTCCCTTTTCTAAATCCCGGAATATTCACTCTTTGTGCCAGTCTTCTGCAGGATTTGTTATACTCATCCATAGCTGTTTTTTCATCAATTTCAATATCGAGTTTTACAATATTATTTTCTTGTTTTTCGACTTTTACGCTCATTTTCTCTTCCTTTAATCGTATTAATTCAAACATATTATATTATAAAAGTAATTTAAATAAACCCTCCATGCCAAATTTAGGCGAAATGGTGTATAAAAATTATAGCTATTTTGTGAAAATATGATAAAATCAAAGTATAAATATGTATTCGGGAAAGGAATATCACAATGTACAAGCATTCCGGTTACACGCTGGCTGAAACTCTTATTACGCTAATCATAATCGGCGTTATCGCCACAATCACCATTCCTACGATGATAGGCAACGCAGGACGAAAAAATCTGGATGCAGGCGTAGCCAAAGCATATTACACGCTTAATCAGGCGCTTGATTTGATGAAAGCAGACGGTGCATATGTTCCAAAATGCTATTACGGATTCAATTTTGAGAGCGTTGAAAAAGATGAAACGCTGAACGATTTCAGCAAATGCGAGGATTTTTACAAAAAATTCGTAAAAAAAATAAATACTGTCAAAGTTTGTGACGGAAGCTCATCAGGCTGCACATACGATGGGTTTAACAGCGCAGGAGGCGGATGTGAATTCGGCTCCGGTGCCGGAGCATTTGTGACAACAGACGGTATGCTGTTTATACTCTACCAGAGCACATCTCCGACTTTTCTTGTTGATGTAAACGGTGCCAAAGGCCCTAACAAATGGGGTTATGACATGTTTACATTCTCTATCTACGGGGATGGAAAAGCATCCAATGTCGAATCCGGAGAATGCATGGCAACAGCTCCGGGAGGAAAAACAGCAGCTCAAATTTTACAAGGAAGTAATTAAATAAGAAAGCGAGGCAAAATGTTACTAACATCTAGCAAAAAAGGCTTCACACTTGCGGAAGTTTTGCTTGTTCTGGTGATTATAGGCGTTATAGCGGCTCTTACTATCCCGAATCTCACTGCAAGCAGTGATTTGGCAGCAAATATTGCAGGCACCAAAAAAGCTCATTCAACCCTGAACCAGGCACTGGAAAAAACCAAAGCAACTTTCGGTCATTATCCCAGATGCTACTACTGGAACGGAAATAACCCAAATACTGATGTAACTGTACAATGCCGCTATGAAGGAAGCAACGAATGCACATACTACACGGTAAACAAAGCAACCGGTGAAGAAAAAAAGGGCGTACCAGCCAACTGGAACGGAAACTATGCTGATTGCGCAGAATTTTTTCAAGAGTTTTTCAAAAATTTAAACATACAAAAAGAATGCAAAAGAGGCGCCCTTGCTGATGGCTGCATTGACAGCAGCTTAAAGGGAATAGACGGAGTAAGAACTGATAGTGGAGCATCTGCTGACGATGCACAAAAAGCAACAAGCGGTTGTGCAGGTTACAGAACAGCAAATATCCGCAGCAACACATATGCCAAAGTTCTTGGCGATGGAATGGTTATTATTCCTTATTCAATTACAGGTTCACCAATTATCCTCGTAGATGTAAACGGAAAACGCGGCCCCAACAAATTGGGCTATGATTTATCTATGTTCCAGCTCAAAGGGGATAATGAAGATTCAGCCTGGTACCCTGGAGGCTGTGAAGCTGTTGCAAAAGGCGGTTTGTCAACGCAGGCCAAATTATTGCACAAATAATCAGCTTACAAAGCAGTTTGTAACGCTGTGCATATACTCAATAATCTGAGAAAAATATTCAAGTGAGGCGGCTCCGTTAATAATGAGATCCGCCTCATTTTTTGATGGACGGATATGTTTTTTTGCAGCTTCTGTGACATAATCCCAGTGTTTTAGCGCGTTTTCTTCATCCTGATTGCGTTTTTGAGCCCTTTCCAGGAACCATTTTTTCTGAATTTTGGGGTCGATGTCTATATAAATTTTTACGTCAAAAATATCCCTGATTCCAGGATACATAGCAGCCATTCCCTCAACAACAATAAGCTTTTCAGCCGAAATAGGTATTGAATCGGGCACACTCACGCCGGTTCCGTTAATCTGATACTCGGGTGCCATTATATTTTCACCGTTTGAGAGTTTTATCAAATGTTCTTTTAATAATTCAAGCTGGAAGTTTTCCGGAGCATCAACATCATATCCGTTGTCGCGAAGAGCATCAAATGTTCCGTATTTTTTTATCAGGGCAGAGATATCGTTAAAATAATTATCAATACTCAAATATTCAAGGGGAAAATTCAAATCAATGCTGGTTTTTTTTATGCAGCGGCAAATAGTCGTTTTTCCGCTCGCCGATTCGCCTGTAACGCCGATAAGAATACGTTTTTGAGGTTGTTCAATCAGGCGTCTTGAGAATTTGCTGATAAAATTGGGGTTTACCTCTAAAAACAGCGGGGTTTCGGTTTTTTTATCCCTTTGAAGAATTTGTTTAAACTTGGTTTGCAGATAAAACGCGAGGAACTCTCTGCCGGTTTTTTTAGAAAAATCAGGTTTAATAATTTTATCTGTTGTTAATGATTGTTTTTCCATCAGCATTTGCATATCCGTCTAAAGTGCCTCAATTTTGAAATTTGCTGTTTTGTTAAAAAAGTTTAACAAAAACCTGTTTTTAATTGCTGTCATTCCCAACTTGGCTGGGAATCCCACGCGGCGGGTCTTTGTCTTTATTTTTGACCGGCTTTCGCCGGAGATTCCCGTTTTCACGGGGATGACATCTGGCTTTTGGCGCTTAAAGGTGGTTAGCGCACTTCATCGGGCGGCAAATCACCCATCACGACCGCCATTTCCTGTGCATCAAGGTTGAATGCCGTATGCAGCGCCGCTATTGCCGCGTTAGACTGATTTTTTTCTACCAGACAGCTGATTTTGATTTCACTTGTAGAAATCATCTTGATATTGATTCCGCTTTCAGCCAGAGCCTTGAACATTGAAGCCGCAATACCAGGTCTGTCAACCATTCCAGCGCCTACAATTGACACTTTTGCAATATCTTCATCAACAAGCACGCCGGATGCACCGATTTCTTTTATAACATTTTTAACAATGCTCATTGTTTTGTCATAATCAGAAGCATCAACGGTAAAAGCAATGTCATTTGTGTCATCGCTTCTGCCGTAAGACTGGATAATCATATCAACGCTGACATCATCTTTTGAAAGCGCCTCAAAAATCTTTGCCGCATTACCCGGTCTGTCCGGAACTTCACAAATTACTATTCTTATTTGTGACAAATCGGAGGCTACGCCCGCGACCGGTTTATAAATTTCCATATCTTCCACTCCTGTTATATAAGTTCCTAAATCATCAAGTTTAAATGTGCTTCTTACACGCATAGGGACTTTGAACTGTTTTGCGGTTTCAACCGAGCGCGGATGAAGCACATTTGCGCCTACATGGGCGAGTTCAAGCATTTCTTCATAAGAAATTTCATCAAGTTTTGTAGCTTTGGGCACAATTCTGGGGTCTGTAGTATAAACGCCCTCTACATCGGTATAAATATCACATCTTTCTGCGTGTAAAGCGCCTGCAATAGCAACAGCCGAAGTATCCGAGCCGCCGCGGCCTAAAGTCGTGATTTCGCCGTCGGGTGTAACGCCCTGAAAACCGGCTACCACGATAATTTTACCCTCTTCAAGGTGCTGTTTTAATTTATTAGTTTTAATATCAACAATTCTTGCTTTTGTGTGAATACATTCGGTAATAATGCCGACCTGCATTGCGTTCATGCTGACCGCTTTATGTCCCTGCGCCTGGATTGCCATAGCCAGCAGCGCAATAGAAACCTGTTCACCTGTAGCAAGGAGCATATCCATTTCGCGTGAATCAGGGGTCGGAGTGATGTCTTTTGCAAGTTTTACGAGGTAATCTGTTGTGTGTCCCATCGCCGAAACTACCACGATTACGTCATTTCCGTTATTTTTTTCCCTTATGACGGCTTTAGCAACATTTTTTATTTTTTCGGGGTCCGCAACAGAGGTTCCGCCGAATTTTTGAACTATTATTCCCACATTTGCCTCTTTATGATGTTATCAAGTCTGCCAGTTTGCTTTTTATGTCATCCACTTGTATGTTATTATACCGCTCTAAAAATTTATTACAATATAAAAGCGCATTTTTTACTTCATATGATGCAACATTTGGCTCCAAAAAGCGCTCAAGTATTCGATTTTGCAAGGAAATAAACTCAGGCATCTCCCCGAACTGCTCCATCGACGCATCCAGCTCAAAAACAGAATCAGAAAGCCGTCCCAGCCCCAGATACGTTTCAGCGAGCGCAAAATGAGCATAAACAAAGGACGGATTAATGCTTAAAGTTTTGTTAAACTTCTTCAAAGCGCCCTCAAAATCGCCTGTTTTAAGAAGAATTGCCCCGTAAGCAAAAGCCGTTTCGGCAGAATTTTTTTGCATCAGATAGGCACTTCTTGCCTTACGCAGCGCTTCCTGCTCATCGCCGGTTTCCAAAAGAAGATTCGCAAAATTGATATAAGCCTGCAAAAACTGCGGATTGTACTCAATGCATTTTTTGTAAAACTCCTTAGCCTGCTCAAAATCGCCTTTTTTGTAATAACAGTTGGCAAGATTGAAATAAATATGCCGCGCTTTTTTATTTGTCTCAAGAGCCCGCCCGTAATACGCAAGCGCGCCGTCAAAATCAGCTCTGTCGTACATAATCGTCGCAAGATTGAAAAGAGCCTGCGAATGTGCGGGATTTAGCTCAAGAACCTTATGAAAAAACTTCTCCGCTTCCTCTTTTTCGCCGGACAGAAGGAAATTTGTGCCCAGATTGAACATAATCATCTCATTTCCGGGCATTATGACAAAAGCCTTGTAAAGCTTTTCGCGGGCTTCTTCAAGATGGTTAAACCGCTGAAGCGCGCAGCCCCAGTTTGCATAAAATGACGGAGACAAATCAGCATTTTGTGCACATTTTTCAAAGGTTTCAAGACATTCACGCTCACGGCAGGATTTTAGATAGGCTTCCGCAAGAATCACGTAGGGTTCTTGTTTTGCCGCGTCATGTGAAATCGCTTTTTGGGCATAATTGATTGTATTTTCATACTTTTCAAGTTTTGCAAAACAAACAGCCAGATAATAGTAGGTTTTGTAGTTATTTTCGTCAAAAACCAGACAGTGGTTGAATTTGTTCACGGCCTCTTCATAACGGCCATCCTCAAGCAGCAAAAGTCCCCACAAAAACGGGGTAGTTGTGTTCATGGGGTCAAGCGCGACCGCCTTTTGAAACTTTTTTTCCGCCTCTTTATTTTTTCCGTATTTTGCGAGCGAAATTCCCCAGTTCAGGTAGATTTCGGGGTTTCTTGAATCGTATTTTTGCGCCTCATTGTACAATTCCACGGCGCCTTTCATATCCCCGATTTCTGACAGGGCAGAAGCCCAGAGTGCGTATGCTTTTGAGTTCAAACGGTCAATTTTGACTGCTTTTTTAAAATTTTTGATTGCTTCTGTAAATTTCTGCTGTTTTAAAAGCGCAATTCCCATATTTATGTACGCTGCGGGGTTGTTGTTCGCCATCATGATTGCCGTATTGAATTTTTCCATTGCACAATCAAGCTCGCCAAGATTTGCAAGGTGAATTCCCCAGTTTAAATAGGCGCTCGAGGGCATTTCTGTGGTAACTGTCAACTTTTCGTAATTGCTGACAAATTTATCGAATTTTTTGACTCCGTCAAGAATTTTATTTACTTTTTCTTTCATACTAACAATCATATAAGTTTTTTTCAATAAATTCCGTGCTAATCCCCAATTTCACGCAGAACCGGCTTCCGCGCCGCAAGCCTGCTGCACTAAATCGCCGGCAGTTTGTGTTTTCAAATCGACCAGAGTGTCAACAACCTCTCTGAATGCGCCATCGCCCGCGGAAGCCGCCGTAATTTGAAGATTTTCGAGTTCCAGAACTTTTCTGTTTGCGGATTTTACGGTTACGCTGAAACCCGCGTATTTTAAGCATTCAATATCATTGACATCATCGCCCATGTAAAGAATTTCAGAGCGTTTTAGCTCGTTTTTCCCGAGAAGTTCTTCAAGGACGGGAAGTTTGTTCCTTATTCCCTGAAAAGCACCGGCAAGCTCGAATTTTTCGTTCAAAGTATCAATTGCACCAGCATGCGAGCCCGAAATTATTGCAACGCCGATTCCGTTTTTAATCGCAACAGAAACGCCCATCAAATCCTTGTAACTGACTTTTTTTGCGGATTTTCCGTCTTCAAAAATGTAGACGGAGTTGTCCGTAAAAATTCCGTCAAAATCTGAAACAATTAGTTTTATTTCGGGTGATAAATTAAGCGAGCTGGGCATTTTTGACCTTTCTAAGTTTCTTCAAAACAGGTTTTTCACTTTCGTAAACAACTTTTTTGCCATCTCCGAGCACCACCGGCACACTTCTGATGTCACGAACCATTCTTCTAAGCCCTTCTGCTTCAAGACTTGCCGCCTGATCAGAGCCCCAGAGGGTTCGATCAAGGGTTATGTGGCGCTCCACAGAAGCAGCGCCGAATGCAGCAGCCAAAACCGACGGCAGATAGCCTTTTTCATGCCCGCTGTAGCCTATAGGGCAGTCAAAAAGCACCCTGAACTGCTCAATCGCACGAATATTTATTTCTCTGTGCTCGGACGGATAGGTCGAAGTGCAGTGATAAATCACCAAATCATCCGTTCCGAGAACATCAACTGCGTGTTTTATTTCTTCCATTGTGCTCATGCCGGTAGAAAGCAGAATTGGCTTGCCTTTTGAGCGTGTATAAGCAATCAAATCATCGTCAGTCAGCGACGCGGAGGCAATTTTGTAGCAGGGCGGGTCAAATTGGTCAATAAAATCGACAGAACCCTTATCCCAGCAAGATGCAAACCACATGATTTTTTTTGATTTGCAATATTCATCGATTTCCTTGTATTCATCAAAACCGAGCTCCAGTCCGCGTTTCAGGTCGCCGTTTGTTTGTCCGAAAAAGTTCGGACGTGGCTGGGCGAGCTCTTCCGGCGTATAAACAGCTTCCACAGTCCTTTTCTGGAATTTTACCGCGTCACAGCCGGCTAAAACCGCTTCATCTATCATTTTTTTAGCCAGATCAACAGAACCGTTGTGATTTATGCCAATTTCCGCGATTACAAAGCAAGGCTCGTTATCGCCAATTATTCTATTTAAAATCCTAACTTTTTTTCTCAATTAAAACCCCTTAATTCTTGTATTTTTTGTACAATTGCGCAAGTTCGTCGTCTTTTTCCTCTTTTTGCAGGTCAAAAGCCGTCTTGCTAAGCTCCTGTGAATGCGAGGAAGCACAATCTTTGTCATAATCTTTTAAAATCGTAATATTATTTTGCGTTGCGCCCACAACAAGGATTTTGTCATTAAATTCCACGGCATAAAGGTTCTTTTGAGAGCCCAAAGGCAAAGAGGAAACGATTTTAAAGGTATTTTTGCCGGCAAATTTGTCTTTCAGTTTTGTTTGGTTGACCCTGTTAAGTTTCTGATAAACCCAGCCGGTAAGGTAAATCAGCCCTATAACGAGAATCATGGAAATAACAAGATTAAGCAGGCTGGGCATGTCTGATTGGGTTTTCATGGCAATTTTCATTGATTCCGGCACGGAAACCGCGCAAAAGCCTGTATTTATGCTAAAAAAAAGTCCGTTTATTAAAAATAAAATCTTTTTCATCAACTACCCCTGTTTACTGTTAATTAAATTCTAGCATGTTAAAGCCAAAAGAATCCCGAAAAGGGGCGATTTTAAAATAAATTGTTACACATAAAAAAAGACGGACTATTGTGTCCGCCTTTGTAGTTCTAGCCAAAGATTTATTAATATCTTTCCAGATATCTGTCGAGTTCCCACTGTGAAACGTAAGTTCGGAATTCATCCCACTCTTTGTATTTTGCTGTGAGAAATTCGTTGAAAATATGTTCACCAAGCGCATTTTTAACAACGTCATTTTTCTCCATAAGCTGCAAAGCCTCAAGCAGGCTTCCGGGAAGCGTGTCAATTTTGCTTCTTTTTCTTTCTTTGTCGGTCATATCATAAATATTGTGTTCAACGGGGAGCATTGGCTCTTTTCTGTTTTTAACGCCATCCATTGCCGCCTGAAGAATCACAGCAAGCGCAAGATAAGGATTGCAGCTCGGGTCGGGAGAACGGAGCTCAACTCTGGTTGCTTGACCGCGTTTTGCCGGAACTCTTATGAGCGCGCTTCTGTTTGCGTTTGACCATGCGAGATAAACAGGAGCTTCATATCCCGGTACAAGGCGTTTGTAGCTGTTAACAAGGGGATTTGTAACGGCTGTGAACGCTTTTACGTTGTCCAAAAGCCCGCCAATTACCCAGAGTGCCTCCTGTGAAAGCTTGTAGGTTCTATCTTCGTCGAGGAAAGCGTTTTTTCCGTCTTTAAAGAGCGAAACATTACAGTGCATTCCAGAACCGTTTATGCCGAAGATAGGTTTTGGCATAAAAGTAGCGTGAAGTCCGTATTTTGAGGCAACGGCTTTTACCGCATATTTGAAAGTTATGATATTATCGGCACTTGTGAGCGTGTCTGTATATTTAAAATCGACTTCATGCTGACCCTGCGCAACTTCGTGGTGGCTGGCTTCGATTTCAAAGCCCATTTTTTGCAAAGTATAAACGATTTCGCCCCTGATGTCTTCGCCGTGGTCGTCCGGCCCTACATCGTAGTAGCCGGCTTTATCGTGGGTGAGTGTTGTTGCTCTTTTTTCTTCATCGCGTTTAAAAAGGAAAAATTCGGCTTCCGGTCCGACATTCATGACAAAACCGAGGTCTTTTGCTTCCTGAATTACTCTTTTGAGGTTACATCTGGGGCAGCCTTCAAAGGGTGTTCCGTCAGCGTTGTGAATATCGCAGATAATTCTTGCAACATTGCCTTCTTCTTTGCTTCGCCAGGGGAGAAGTGCAAAAGTACTTTTATCTGGATAAAAATACATGTCGGAAGTTTCAATACTTCTGAAGCCTTTGATTGAGGAGCCGTCAAGCATCAGCTCATTGTTGAGAATTTTGTCGATTTGAACGGACGGAATCGCCATATTTTTCACCTGACCGTTAATATCGACGAATTGCATACGGATAAAGTTAACATGATTTTCTTTTATCAGTTTTTTTATCTCGTCGTTTGTAAGTTCTTTTGATTGTTTCGGAATGTAGCTAATTGGTGCCATTTTTTCTCCTTTTCACAGCTTCATGTATTTTGGTTCCTATGTTTTTAATTATCAGTTCATTTTTCCTATGTGTCAAACTGTTTTCAGGATTTTAATCGGCAGGGTTTTAGAAAAATCGTTAAAAAAAGCGGGGATTTTTTTATTATTTTAGTATTTTGAGATTTTCGGGCTGTTTTTTGCTGCAAAAATAAAAATTATTTATAAAATAATAGAGTTTATTAGAAAAAAATTTTTTGTTTACAAACTAAATATTTATTAATCCCCATCCCCAAACACCCAAATCACCCAAAGTAAAAAGTAAAGAATATTAATTTTTCGACGCCTATTAAGTTCCGCCCCTATGGCGCTGACCTGCGTCAGCTTCGCCGGGGCTACACTCCGGCTGGCGCAACCTATGAGCGGATTTTTTCGGGAATGAAATTCCCATGCGGAGCTGGAGGTTACTCCGGCGGAGCGGAAAGAATCCAAGACGCGAAGCGAATTGAGCTAGAAAAATTGATATTCTTTGCTTTTTACGCAAAATCACCCAACTTCCTAATGATGAAAATGCCAGAACGGGAAATGCAAACCGGATTTATTTTTAATTTTAGTTTTCAGGAGCCTTTTGGCGTGTTCAATCGCATCTTCCTCACGGCAAAATACGAGTTCTTCGCCTATTTGCTCTTTAATTTTCAAATTCGTAAGCTGCTCGAGCACTTTTTCACAGTGAACAACGAGCAAAACCTTTATTTTCTGGCTTTGCAGACGGATAATTATATCCTCCAGCGCAAAAACCGCTGAAATATCCAGAGGCGAGTCGGATTCATAATTCAAAATAAGATATTTTGTCCCGAGCAGCTCATCAAACTGCGAAACAATCTGAGTTGCGCTTCCAAAGAAAAACTGCCCATTTATGTGAACAACACGGATTTTGTGTTTGTAATCCTTTTCGAGTTTTTTCTCGATTTTCATTATTTCAGTGTCATAAATCTCTTTTACACCGAGATTTGTTCTGTCTGCAACCCTTTTGGCGTAAAGCAAAGAAGCAAGAACAATACCTGCCGCAACCGCAAAAATAAGGTTGTAAAACACCGTCAACAAAAATACAACAGCCAAAACATACAAATCATCGCGCGGAGCGAATTTTACGACCTTTAAAAACTTCGTATCAATGATGTCGTAGCCGATTTTTACAAGAATTCCGCCCAAAACAGCCAGAGGAATCTGCGACGCCATTGCACCGAACTTCAATAAAATCGCCAGAAGAATGCAGGTGCTGATTATTGTTGAAATTCTCGTTGTTGCACCGTTTTTTATGGCGGCAGCGGTTCTCATTGTTGCCGCAGCACCGTACAATGAGCCGGTAAGCGCGCAGCATAAGTTGCCAAGACCTTGAGAAAGCACAATTCTCTGCGTGTTGCTCTGTTTTTTCATCAAAGAATCCGCAACAAGCGACGTCAAAAGGCTTTCAGAGGACGCAACAATCGCCAGAATCAATGCATACGGGAAATAATCCATCAATGTTTTAATATCTATCGCCGGA
>URHD01000002.1 GCA_900547585.1 uncultured bacterium
ATTGAGTATCGTTTTGTGAGAGGTAAGAATCGGCTAAGGCGACACTAGATTAGATAATTTACGCAGTTTGGACGCCTATGTTTTCCAAACAAAAAATAAAAAAAAGCTTAATTTTTTGTAAAATTACAAATCAAATTGCTATAATAAATCTATGGAAATCAATTTTGAAAAAATTCTGAATACATTGGAGCATCCAATCGCAATTTTCGACGAAAATGACCGCATAATATATTCAAATGCGCAGTTTCAAAAGGTTTTCGCTCAAATGGAGCAAAATCTTACACTTGAGGAGCTCAAAAACAATTTTCCGCAATACACATTTAATGCGCAACAGTCCGAAAACCTGAAAATCCTTACAATAAAAGAAAATCAGGGCAGCCTTGAGGAGGCATATTCGGAATTCGTTTCCACAGTGAGCCACGAGCTGAGAACCCCGCTCACCAGTATCAGAGGCTTTGCTGATACAATGCAAAACTCATACGACAGGCTTGAAAAAGCACAAATTATAAAATTTCTCGGGATAATAAAAGACCAGTCAAACAGGCTCATAAAACTTGTGGAAAACCTGCTTTCCATATCGAAAATGCAAGCGCAAAAGGAAAACTTTATCTATAAATCCATTCAAATAAAAGACCAGATTGCACAAATTCTGCCCATCTTGCAAAAGCAATACCCCGACCACAAATTTTTACTGAAAACTCCCGAATTCATGCCCCCGATACTCGCCGACGAAAACAAATTTCAGCAAATTTTAATAAACCTGCTTGATAATGCCGCAAAATACTCCCCACCGGGTTCAAACGTAAGAATCCAAATCAAAGACAGCGACAATATGGTAAGCATAAAGATAAAAGACGGGGGTTCGGGCATTGCAGAAAAGGATTTCGACAAAATTTTTGAAAAATTTGTAAGAATAGAAAACCATCTGACCCAAAAAGCCGAAGGCAGCGGGCTCGGGCTTTATATTGTTAAAAACCTCATTGAAAAAATGGGCGGAAAAATCACCTTAACCAGCTCCCAAACACCCCCGACTGGCACCGAATTCACAATAACCCTGCCTGTTGCAAATTACACCGCGCAAAGCGGCAAAAAATTAAAGGAGAACCGCTAATGCTTTCAAAAGTCGTACTTCTCCTCGACAAAAGACGTGAACTTTCAACAAAATACAAAAAACTCCTTGAACAAAACAGCGCAAAAGTCTTTGTTTCCGATACAATAGAGCGTGCATTTGAGCTTTTGTGCGAATATGAACCGGATTTGGTGCTCATCTCTGACAGCCTTGAGGCAACGCTTTCAGAAACCTGTAAAAAATTAAGAATGCTGGGCTATTCCTCCAGACCGGTAATCGTTGCGCTCTCAAAATCCGAAGATATAAACGACAAACTTTCGGCACTTGACGCTGGAGCTGATGACTTTTTGAGCGAGCCCATCGATCCCGAAGAATTCAAAGCCAGAATAAACGCCCATTTAAGACGACATATTGAAAACTCGCTGGATGAAATAACCAACCTGCCTGATTCAAAAATTTCATTCCGTGTTTTAAAAAGAACTAT
Organism: uncultured bacterium; assembly: GCA_900547585.1. Classification (GTDB taxonomy): domain Bacteria; phylum Cyanobacteriota; class Vampirovibrionia; order Gastranaerophilales; family Gastranaerophilaceae; genus Spyradomonas. The sequence continues at coordinate 1,554 of URHD01000002.1, forward strand.
AGTTGAAAACCGAAACTGGGCGGCAATGCTCATAAAAATAAACAATTTTGAACAGTATCTGGAGATTTATGGAGAACTGGCTGCAGATAAAATGCGCCAGACCTTTAGCGCAATTGTAGCGTCAACATTAGATGAAAATGACTTTATCGGAGAGCTTGTCGATGGTGAATTTCTCGTTATTACGAACTATTTGAAAGCAGAACATATTGCGAATTTTGTAATCTACGCGTTCAATACAATTGTTGAAAAATTTTATACAGAAAATGACGTAAAACAGGGCTATATAATACTAAAAGGCGATGAAAACGAAGGGAAAAGAGTAGAATTGGCGTCCACCAGTATCGGTGTGATTTCAAACGAACTAAAAACATATAACAGCCTTAAAAATGCATTAAATTCACTGATTGCAGCTAACAAGCTGGCAAAACTCAAACCCGGTTCCTCTTACATAATTGACCATCCTGAAATCAGCGCAGCCGATTCTGTAGAAAAACGTGAATATAACAACAGACTTATGATTATTGAACGTGATGATGCGCTGAATTTGCTTTTGCAAACCACTGCCCAAATGCAGGGTTATGACGCGGCTATCGGAATTAAACCAACGATTAAAAGCCTTCTAAACTTCCGGCCCGCAGTGCTGATTCTTGATGCAGGTGACACAAAAAACCTCGACGGAATAGAATTTTGCAAAAAAATCCGCACCATTGACGAACTAAAAGATTTGAAAATAATTTTGTCAACAATCGTCCACGACAAAAAACTTATCCTTGACGCAGGCGCAGACCTGTATTTGCCCAAACCTTACGAATTGGTTAATATTTTCAGCTGGGTAGAGCGCTTAATCTCTGAATACAACGAATCGTGAGAAAATTAATCATTTTCAACTATTTTTATTGTACAAGGCGGATAATCAGCCGCAGTATCATATCCGGTATTCGCGCAATTCGCGTCCAGGTTATAAGAAATAGGAAAACCTAACCCGGATGCTGCACTCAGCTGCAACTGACGCAGCGAAGTCAAAGAAGCATTTGCTCCTGTTGCATCCGGCACACTTGAAAAGCTCATTGCGTCTTTAGCCCAGTTTACATTGCTGCCAAAAGCCCCGTTAGTAGCAGATTTCAAATTCATAGGCGAAGACTGGCCATTTTCCAGGTTTGGCGCAGCGTAAACAATCCTTGCCATAAGGTAACTTCCATCATACTGAGCCACCCCGTCCGGCAGAAGCGTGCCATCAGTCATACTTATAAAAAACGGAACAAGGTCTGTTTTTTTATTTTCACCTAAAGTAACATTGTTAGGCCATTTTGATCCGTTTATATCTACATAAATATAATAAACGCCCAACGGCCAGCTTTTTTCAAAAAGATAAAATCTCATGCCGTTACTTGCAACAAAAGTAGGATCAGCAGTAATCTTTCCATCGCCATCAACAAAATTTGCTGTACCCGCAAGAATATTTCCACAGTTCGTATAGGTTGTGTTAATATACCCCTCACCTCTTGCTGCGAGCTTGTTACATAAGTCAGTTACATTTTGGGGAAATTTCTTTATATCCTCTTCATTAACGGTAGTTCCGTTTGCGTTTGCTCCATTATAAAGATTTTCGTTATATTCATAAACATCTGCATTTATGTTATAAAGCGCTGTATTCAAAATATCATATGCCTTATAAGCAAGCTTGCCGTACATTTTGTCACTTGGTCGAATCATCGTAATCATCGCAACGGCAATAACACCGACAATTATCAGTACAATAAGAATTTCAGCAGTAGAAAAACCTTTTTTAAACATATTCTTCTCCGGATTGCAATATTTTTATATATTCATCATAAGTATCTATTTCTATTATATCATTTTGCAAATTTATTGCATCCCTTGTAATATCCAACACTGTTTTGTTCTCTCTGACAGCATAAACAGGAATACCGTTCTTAACAGCGTCAAAAACCACTGCAGAGCCCAGAGAATTGCAGGGCATAACAATAGAATGCAAATTTTTGTAAGTCAAACAGCCCTCTTGCGCACCTTTCCTGATTAAAGGCGCATTTTGAAGCCCAAGTAAAATACAGGGTAAAAATGTTGGCGTAATATACTCCGCACTGACCTTAGGGCTGACAATATCTCCTTTTATTTCAACATCCGCAAAAGCAGGCGCATGAGCACAGGGGCACAGAAGATTTTTCGAAAGATAATGAGAGATTACGCCCTCTATACCACCGACAATATCCACACCGGCACCGTTTTCGTAATCATCCTCACCCGGTTCCTCAAAAAATGCAACAACTGCAAGAGCTTCAGCCCCTCTTTCGAGCAATTTTTTACCAGCAAGAAGCAATGTTTCGGGATTTCTTACCGCACCTGTGGAAATTCCGGATTCTGATGTAAAAAATTCAACACCCGCATTCTCCTGCGTGATTTCATACCCCATAATATCAACATCATAAACAGTTTTAACCGCATTCATTGTATTTATGTGAATATTCAGCACATTTTCCGGAATAGCCCGGTCAAAAATTATACCGATTTTGTTATTGTTATGAGGCAAAAGTGAAATCTCGCCGCGCACAAATCCGGACATGCTCCACCCCTCAACATAAAGCATATTTTCATTAATTCCAGAAAAAACAGCAGCATTAACAACATTTGGATTAACAATCAAAGGCGCAGCTTTTGACAATTTTCTAGCAATAGGATTTGCGTCGCCTGCATAACCGCCATGTTCAGCCCCCACACCGGTAGGGACAATCATCATTGCATACTTTTTCATAACTCGATAGAATCTCCGGGAGTGAGAATAACACATTTTAAACCGGCAGCTTCAGCTTTACTCTTAAATTCCTCTTCATCAGCAACAATAGTCGGAAAAGTATTGTAATGCATAGGAATAACGGTCTTTGCCCCGAGCCATTTTGCCGCAACAACTGCGTCATCAATGCCCATAGTATAAGTTCCGCCTATCGGCAAAAGCGCAATATCAGGAGGCATTGTTTCTCCAATAACTTTCATCTCCATATTCAAACAATTATCGCCGGCATGATAAATCCTTACGCCATCAAGTTCTAGCAGAATAGAAGCGGGCATTCCGGCATATTGGCCCTCGGGCGTCGAACTGCTGTGAAAAGCAGGCAGAAATTTCGCAAAACCACCGTTAATTGCAACGCGCGCGCCAATTCCGACCCCGCAAGCGTTCGCGCCGTTGTCCGTACAGTACCTTGCAAGCTCAAAAATAGTCGTAAGCGGCACACCGTAATCCCCCGAAATCTGGATAGAATCGCCCAGATGATCCATATGACCATGCGTAACAAGGATATCTTTAACATTTTCATACTTAATCATGTTCACAGCCAACGGATTGTGCGTAATAAATGGGTCAATCAACACACCAGCCCCGCCGCAGGCAATAAAAAACGCGCTATGACCAATATAATTAATAAATACAGACATGATGACCTCTTTTTTGTTTAATTATAGCAAATTCCCTGAAAAATTTCAGAATATCTCTCGAAAATCATCTAAATACACTGTTTTAAAAACGCAAACATGGTTTATAATATGTGAATAAATAAAGTGGGATAATTATGGAACGAATACTTGTTGAAGATTTAATTCAATACAAAATGATACCGTTCGACCTCTACAACGACAGAGGAATAAAACTTATGAGCGCTGGCGAAATTCTGACCTCCGGAAAACTCCTGCGAGTCAGCCAGTATGACATTCTTTATAAAGAAATCCCGCAAAAACCCAAACAACTCCCAAAACCACAAGCTCTGCCCGAAAAAGAACCTGAACAAAAAACACAAGAAAAGAAAAAAACGCCCGTTCAGGAAGAACAATCTGAAAAAACAAAAAAACAAAAAGAAACAAAAGAAGAGCCGGAAGAAAATGAACACGATATAATCGACGAGACCGCCTCAGACATCGTTGTAAATTCAACAGCAAAAATTAAACCGGATTTTCAAATCAAAATGAAAACGAATTATGCAAATTCAATATCATCACTGAAAATCCGTGAAAGTAAAGAAGCTGTAAAACAAATCAACGAAATGAAATCAAAAATTCTCTCCGAGATAGGCACAATAATCGACGACGTAAAATTCTGCTCGCAATTGAAGCTTTTGGGCGATTATTACAACACTCACTCTCTGAACACATCAATACTTGCTACAGCACTGGGCTATAAACTGGAATTTGATTCTGAAAAAATCGAAAACCTCACCCAGAGCGCGCTTTTGCACGACATAGGGATGACAAAATTCCCTCCTGAACTGCTGAACAAAACAAAACGCTCAAATAAAGACGAAAAACTTCTTGAAAAGCATACACTCATCGGCTATAAAATTTTAAAAGACGAAATGAAAATGCCTGAGGAAATCTGCCGTGTAGCGCTTGAACACCATGAAAACCATGATGGTTCTGGTTATCCTTACGGGCTTTCCGGCGACCAAATCGGTGAATTAAGCAGAATCGTCGGACTTTGCAGCCTTTTTGACGACCTTACATCAGGAAGAACAAAACATAAAGTCAAAAACACAAAAGACGCACTGCGTATCATGCTGGAATTCGGCTCACACCGCTTCCCTCCGGAACTTTTGTACAAATTCGTGAACATGTTCCGCTACAACGACCTGAATACATTTGATGAAATGGTGCAATAATGAAAGCAGTAGTAATCGGAGGCGGATTGGCAGGCTCTGAAGCCGCACTACAACTGGCAAAAAGAGGGATTGAGGTCGATTTATACGAAATGCGCCCGAAAAAGCCCACAGGCGCTCACAAGACCGAAAATCTCGCCGAATTTGTCTGTTCAAACAGCCTCGGCTCTTTTGACGTAACAAACGCCAGCGGACTTTTGAAAAAAGAAATGTCGATGCTCGGTTCTTTTCTGATAAAAGCAGCTTTTGAAGTCGCAGTACCCGCAGGTGCAGCGCTGGCAATAGACAGGGAACTTTTTTCTTCAAAAGTTACAAAATTAATCGAAGAAAACCCTAAAATTAACTTAATCAGAGAAGAAATCACCCAAATCCCCGATATTCCAGCAATTATCGCCTCCGGCCCCCTAACCTCGGAGGTTTTTGCGGAGAAAATCAAAGATTTCTGTTCGGAAGAACATCTCCACTTTTTTGACGCAATCGCACCGATTGTGGAAAAAGATTCAATAAATTTCGACATAGCATTTTACGCAAGCCGCTACGACAAAGGTGAAGCCTCCTACATAAACTGTCCGATGAACAAAGAGCAGTATGAAAATTTTTACAAAATCCTTACCACAGCAGAAAAAATCGAGCTGAAAGATTTTGAAAAAGATGCAAAATTCTTTGAATCCTGCCTGCCTGTCGAAGTTTTAGCCTCCAGAGGCGAAGACACGCTCCGTTTCGGCCCGATGAAACCGGTTGGATTGGTTGACAAACGCACAGGTGAACAAAATTACGCGGTCGTGCAGCTCAGGCAGGATAATTTGTCCGCCTCAATGTACAATCTTGTAGGTTTTCAGACAAATTTAAAATGGGGCGCACAAAAAGAGCTTGTTCACTCAATCCCCGGGCTTGAAAACGCAAATATTCTAAGATACGGCGTAATGCACAGAAATACTTTCATAAACAGCCCGAAAATTCTTAACAAATTCCTGCAGTGCAAAAAACGTGAAAATCTTTTCTTTGCAGGTCAAATTACAGGCACAGAGGGCTATACAGAATCTATTGCAACAGGAATGTACGCCGGAATAAACCTTGCGCGACTCCTGAGGGGCGAAAAATTCCTTGAACTTCCCGACATAACAATGCTCGGCGCATTAACAACATATATTTCCTTTGAAGAGCACAAACATTTTCAGCCCGTAAACTCAAACTGGGGCATTGTAAAGACGCTTGAAGCGGACAAAAAGACGAAAAAAAACAAAAAGCTCAAAAATGAACTTCTTGCAAAACGTTCGATTGATTATTTGGAAACGATTGAATTACTCTAGGTCAATTTAACGCCTAAAGTAAAAAGTTAAAGGAAATCTCTTCACCCTCATAAAACTTTCCAAAGTTCAAAGAAAAATTAATTCATTTTTTTGCCAAAACAATAAATGCAGCACAGAGCCGCATTTATCAGTAAAAAAATTTTGTATCAAAAATAAACTAAGCGTATTTATCCAGTTTTTCACCGGATAGAGCGCTATCTGCCTGCTTAAACTCAGCATAAAGGCGCTTATATTCCGGATCGTTATGCTTTTCAATCCCCTGGCCTCTGTGGGCGCTTTCCCATTTTATAAGATTGTTCCTTGCTGTTTCAAACTTGCTCAAACCAGATACCGACATTTTACCTCCGTAATTTTATAACTTTTTATAATTATAAAAACAGATTCCTGGTAAAAATTGCCTATTTTAATCTAAATTCCGGATTATCTCATCCCGAAATTCGGTCGTAGATGCATTTCCGCCCAAATCCCCCGTCAAAACAGCCCCCTCTGCAAGAACTTTGTAGAGTGCTTTTTCAATTTTTTGCGCGGGTACATCTTCGCCGATATATTTGAGCAAATTTATTGCACAAATCAAAAGCGCTGTCGGATTAGCCTTATTCAGCCCTTTTATATCAGGCGCAGAACCATGCACCGGCTCAAAAACCGCACAATCAGCGCCGATATTCGCTCCCTGCGCAACTCCGAGACCGCCAATCAATCCGGCTGTCAAGTCCGATACAATATCCCCATAAAGATTTGGCAAAACAAGCACATCGAACTTCGACGGGTTCTGAACAAGCTGCATGCAAAGATTATCAACAAGAATCTCCTTAAATTCAATTTCAGGAAACTCATTCGCAACTTTTCTTACACAATCCAGAAATAATCCGTCAGAAAGTTTGCAAATATTAGCTTTTGTAACAGCATGAATCGTTTTTCTGCCATTTTTGACGGCATATTCAAACGCAAATCGCGCAATTCGCTCAGAAGCCTGCCTTGTAATTATTTTTATGGATTCAGCAGTATCTTCATCAACCTGGCGCTCAATTCCCGCATACAAATCCTCGGTATTTTCACGCACAACAACCAGATTAACCCCGCTAAAAGGCGTTTTTACTCCGTCAATATTTTTGCAGGGACGCAAATTTGCATACAAATCCAGCTCCTTGCGCAGCCTTACATTCACACTTCTGAAACCTTTCCCGATAGGCGTAGTTACAGGGGCTTTTAACGCGGCTTTGTTCTTTTTTATTGACTCAATTACACGAGCTGGCAGCGGATCACCTTCTAAAACAGCTACATCAGCTCCGGCAGATTGAATATCCCATTCAATCTGCGCACCCGCTTTTTCAATAATTTTTACTACTGCATCGGAAATTTCAGGCCCGATTCCGTCCCCCGGAATAAGCGTAACAGTCTTCATTTGCTACTCTCCTTTAAAAACTCATAAAAAGCTTTGAGCGCATAATGAGCAAAGTCAGATTTTATCAAAGTTCTTTCAAGAACCGGATTTGCATTATGCTTAAAAGCTACGCTTTTACTCCTGCTTGCAGCACCAATATAAATCAACCCCACTGGCTTTTTGTCCGAACCGCCGGTGGGACCGGCAATCCCTGTAGTTGAAAGGGCATAATCAGCATTTGTATTTTTTATAAGCCCTTCTACCATCTCAACAGCCACCTGAGGGCTGACTGCACCATAAACATCAAGCGTTTCATGTTTAACGCCCAGATATTTGTGTTTTGCGTCGTAAGAATATGTAACAAAATTAATATCTATATAATTTGAGCTGCCGGGGATATCCGTCAATATGGAGCTCACTAGTCCACCCGTACAGGACTCTGCTATTGCAATAGTCTTGCCCTGCGCAGTCAAAATATCTGCAATAAGTTGTTCGTAAGGTAGTTTCATATTAGTGAAGCGGTAAATCTATTGGTTGTAAAAGTAACACATTGATATTTGTTCCTTGCGGAAGAATTACATCATTGCCTTTTCTGAAAAGGTCAATAATTGAATCACCGACGAGATAAACACCACCGCCGATTACACCGCCTATTGCGCCGAGCGGAGTGCAGACATATTGCATGTTATCTCCGGTGCCTTTACCCCATTCTATTGCTTTTGAGGTGATTTCTTTTGTCTTTTTCCAGTTTTGCTGCAATGCATAACCGTAATTGCCGTTTTGATAAATTCCGCCGTCGATTGTAATATCAGGATAATTCAAAAGCCCCGCAGAAACAGGCACCTGACGACCCGTAGGCGACACAACATGGTCGAAATTAATATAAATCACAGCACTTCTCGAAGGAAGTTTCGCCTTAACAATTTTCGTAATAGTTCCCCTGAAAATCGATCCAGCAGGCAGAGCGACTTTTGAATCAATTATCTGGTCATTTACCAGCATTGAATTAAACTCACCGCCAACATTGCCTGTTTTTGTAGAAATAGGGTCGATTAACTGTAAAGAAAGCGTAGTGCCTTTGGGAATCCTGATGGACTGAATGTCGGCTGTAAAAGTTTTTGACGCTGCATCAGCCGAGAGCATGCCCAGTGAAATTCCTGCAATAACCGCCATAAAGGCTATAATTTTTTTCATAATTCTCTCCTCAAATAATAAATTTAATATATGTATTTTAGCCAGATGAAGAAATGGGGGCAAATAATTTATTTTTATTAATATGCGTTCCTTGTAAAATCTTTTTTTTCGTTGGATAATCGTGTCATAAATTGTTACGGCAAATTTAAAAGGAGAAAACTATGCCAACAACTATCGAAGACGTAAAAGCAAGACAAATCCTCGATTCCAGAGGAAATCCGACTGTTGAAGTCGATGTAACATTAGCATGCGGCGTTGTAGGACGCGCAGCTGTTCCTTCTGGCGCTTCAACAGGTATTTTTGAAGCTCTTGAAATGAGAGATGGCGACAAATCCGTATATTGCGGAAAAAGCGTTCTTAAAGCGGTTGATAATGTAAACTCTATCATCGCTCCGGAATTAATCGGCGAAGATGCATCTAACCAGCAGGCAATCGACAAACTGATGATTGAACTCGACGGCACTGAAAACAAATCAAAACTCGGCGCTAACGCAATCCTCGGTGTTTCTCTAGCTTGCGCAAAAGCATCATCACTCGCTTTTGAAATGCCCCTTTACAGATACCTCGGCGGCATCAACGCAACCACACTGCCTGTTCCTATGATGAACGTATTGAACGGCGGCGCTCACGCAGACAACAACGTTGACTTCCAGGAATTCATGATTACTCCTGTAGGCGCAAAATCATTCGAAGAAGCTATCAGAATGGGCGCAGAAGTATTCCACAATCTTAAATCAGTTCTCAAAGCTAAAGGAATGGTTACTTCCGTAGGCGACGAAGGCGGATTCGCTCCGAACCTTTCTTCTAACGAAGAAGCGCTTCAGGTTATCCTCGAAGCTATTGAAAAAGCTGGCTATACAACTGAACAGGTTAAAATCTGCTTAGACGTAGCATCTTCTGAATTCTACGAAGATGGAAAATACAACCTCGCAGGCGAAGGCAAAGTTCTTTCAAGAGCAGAAATGGTTGACTTCCTTGAAAACTGGGTAAACAAATATCCTATCATCTCAATCGAAGACGGCATGGCCGAAGAAGATTGGGAAGGTTGGAAAATGCTTACTGACAGAATCGGCGACAGATGCCAGCTCGTAGGCGACGACCTTTTTGTTACAAACACAAAAAGACTCAAAAAAGGTATCGAAACCTGCACAGCTAACTCAATTCTCATCAAAGTTAACCAGATTGGATCTTTGACAGAAACTTTGAACGCAATGAACATGGCATTCAAAGCAGGTTACACAGCAATTTCTTCACACCGCTCAGGCGAAACCGAAGATACATTCATCGCTGACCTCGCTGTTGCTACAAACTGCGGTCAAATCAAAACAGGTTCTGCTTCAAGAACAGACAGAATCTGCAAATACAACCAGTTAATCAGAATCGAACAAGAACTCGGTTCAGCTGCTAAATATCCGGGATTGAAAGCTTTCAACGGTCAAAATTCCTGCTCTGACGCTTGCTGCTGCGGCTGCAAATAGTCTGACGACAATTTAGCAATAAAGTTAAAACTCCGTTATTAATTTAACGGAGTTTTTTATTAATTTTTAATCGCCCAAATAAATCAAAGAAACAATAAAAGTGAAAAGTGAAAAATTTTTCTTTGTAGTGACTATGGGGGAGGGCACAAAAATCAAAAAAATCTGCTAAACAACGCCGATTGCCCGGAGGAATCGGAACGGAAAAGAAAAATTTTTCACTTTTCACGGAACAAACGCATGTTATTAAAAAATTGCTTGTAAAAATGGCACTACACGGCTAAAACCTTAAAATTGCTTCAAAAACCGAACATCATTGTTGAAAAACAGCCTGATGTCATCCACAGCCCATTTCAGCATAGCAAGGCGCTCAACCCCCATCCCGAAAGCGAATCCGGAATAAACTTCGGGGTCAATTCCAACATTTCTCAAAACATTCGGGTCAACCATGCCTGCACCGAGGATTTCCAGCCATCCGGAACCCGAACAAACGCGGCATCCCTTGCCGTTGCACATAATGCATTGAACATCAATCTCAGCTGACGGCTCAGTGAACGGGAAAAAGCTGTTTCTGAACCTTGTCGGGCGTGCAGAACCAAAATATATCCTGATAAACTCGTTCATAACCCCTTTTAAATCGCCAAAAGTAATGTCCTTGTCAACAAGCAGCCCCTCAATTTGATGGAAAAGGTTGTTTTTTCTGGCGCTTACCGATTCGTTACGATAAACACGCCCCGGAGCAATAACTCTGATTGGAGGTTTGCTCGTAAGCATCTCATGAATCTGTGCACCCGAAGTCTGGCTGCGCAAAACAACATTCGGCGCGACATCTGTGAAAAAAGTATCCTGAACATCGCGCGCCGGATGGTCGGCAGGGATATTCAGCATGTCAAAGTTAAAATATTCTGTTTCAACCTCGGGCGAATTTTCGTTGTGCACAAGCGAAAACCCCATTCCATTGAAAATTTCAACGATTTCATTAACAGTTTGTGTTAATAAATGAGTTTTTCCGTAAGGCGCATAAGACCCCGGCAAAGTCACGTCAATTTGCTCTTTTTCAAGCTTTTCATTCAATTCTTTTTGGTAAAGTTCCTGATATTTCTCATTCAAATGCGTTTCAATCTCGGTTGTAACTTTATTTGCCAGAGGCCCGATGATTCTTTTTTCCTCATTTGAAAGGTCTTTCAGGTTCTTTTTAATATTATTAAGTTCGCTTTTTCTGCTCAAAAATTCAACTCGAATTTCCTCGATATTGTCGCAACTAACAGCGTTTTCGATTGACTCAAGCGCTTTTGTACGAATATTTTCAATAGTTTGCTGCATTTTTCCCTCGTAATTAAATTCCTGAAAATATTATACAACGAGCAAAACATTATTCACAAAAAAAAAAAGGGAAATTCTTAATGAATTTCCCGTCGAATCTTGTTTGATTCCTCGTGTAAGTGTAAGAAGTAAGTAAAGTGTAGGTTAGTGTGGTAGGTTAGTATGATTTATCTGGTTTAAAATTTCTCTTATCTCTTTTTTATTCCTTGTGTATATATAAAGTATTTCTTAAACAAAAAATTGCCAAAACAAACAAAAATTATGAACTTTTGTTAAGCAACATAAAATCCCAAATCACCCAAAGTAAAAAGCCGGCTATATTTATTTTTCAACGCCTATGAGCGCAGCGAATCGAGCTAGAAAAATGAATATAACCGGTTTTTTACGCAAAAATCATAAACATATCTCAAAAAATGAAAAAGGACGGAAATTTTCTTTTGCATCAAGTGCAAAATCCTTGCGGTGGGAAGCGCTATGCTTTTCCCACCCTACTACTAGCTACTTTTCTTATACCAGAGCAGAAAATCACTCAACAAGAACCGCCTGATTCCCCTCAATAACGTTCGGCTCGGGAATTTGCTTTGCATTTTTAGCTCCGAGCTCGGTTAACCGCTCGCAATGCCGGATAACATTGTCGCGTCCGGTCAGTTTGGTCATTGCCCTGGAAAGATTTGCCTGAACGCCGTTCAAATCTTTAACCATATCCGCAAACTTATCTATCATTTTTCCCGCAAGTCCGGCAATCTCCTGCGCATTCTTGTTCTGACGGTTTACCATGTTAAAACTGTTGATAATTTTTAACGCAGCAAGAAGAGTCGAGGGAGAAACGGGCATTATTTTGTTCTTCCATGCATACTCCCACAGCTCCCCGCTATCCGCAAACAGCAGAGAATAACAGCTCTCAACCGGAACAAACATCAAAACATATTCCGGCGACGTAAACTCATCAATCTCAAAATATTCACGCTTAGAAAGCCCGTTAATGTGCGTTTTTACAGATTCTTTAAACTGCTTTAGCGCAAACTGCGACCCCTCTTCATCCTCTGCATTTAAATATGCATCATAAGACGCAAGAGAAGTCTTTGCGTCAATAAAAATAGCCTTATTGTCCGGCAAAAATATCGTTGCGTCCGGTTTTTTGGCCCCAAAACCTGTCTGTACCTGATATTCTTCGCCTTTTCTTAGCCCTGAAAGCTCGAGCACTTTCTCAAGAATCAATTCACCCCATTTTCCCTGCTTCATATTGTCGCCCTTGAGCGCAGAAGCAAGAGTATTTGTGTCATTTGAGATTTTCACTCCGGTTTCGATTACCTCTTTTATGTGCATGTCGAGCTTTGCGCCCTGCTCAATGTTATACGTGGATTGCTTTTTCAGCTCGTCAAATTTTTCTTTAAAAGGCTCGAGTATTTCGGTTATCCGCTCTTTGGACATATTTGAAAAGTCCTGCGTGGTTTCTTTGAAAATTTTATTGGACAAATTTTCAAACTGGAGCTGCATTTTTTCATAAACCTCCTGATAAGCCTGCGTCTGCTTCTTATTCAAAGCCCTCATAACCGCAAAAACAACGCCTGCACCAACAACCATGCCCGCTAAAAATATCAAAATTTCCATATTAATAAACCTCCAATACTAAAATTATAAAATAACCGCCATCTTGCAGGCAATTTTTTCATACAAAATGTTTTTATATAAATATAAGGGATAATTGTGCACAAAAGTGCATTTAAGGAAAAAGGGGATAAAAATGTCAGGGGAAGAAATCAAAAAATCGTCTTATATGACGCCTCAATTCACAGCAGGCGCTGACTATGCAAAACGCATGGCGCAATGGGAAGAAGAACACGCGAAAAAGCTAAAAAAAGAAAATACACAAATGCTCTCAAATATGATAGCAGGTATGACAACCTCCTGCACGAATATTTACACCACAAAATACGCAATAAATGACATCGCATCGATAAAATATCATCTTTCGTGCAACCCGAACTGCGACAGCGCAATCTACGACAAAGTTGCAAAACTCCAATCGCAAGAAGGCATTTTGCAGCAAAAATATGTCGAATTTCAGCAAAACAAGGACAAAAAAGATAATTATACAGTTCAAACCGGCGCAAATAACAAAGATGTGAGCATCTTTAACCTAAACCGTGCCGTATAAATCGTATTCGTCCGCGTTTGTGATTTTAACAAGCTCAATATCGCCCGGAATGAGCTGCTTTTGAGTGTCAATATAAACCAGACCGTCTATCTCGGGAGCGTCGCGGTAAGAACGCGCAATAACCTGCCCGTCCTGCGTAAGCGCTTCAATAATGCAGGGCATTTCTTTCCCTATAAATCCCTCGTTAATCTGCCGTGAAATCCGCTGCTGGAGCCGTAAAAGCTTGTTTTTTCTGGCTTTTTTGTCCTTTGCGTAAACCTGATGCGGCAGCTTGTAAGCAATCGTGTTCTTTTCCTTTGAATATTCAAAAACACCCATCTTGTCAAAACGCATATCTTTTACAAATTCAAAAAGGTGCTCAAATTCCCGCTCGGTTTCGCCAGGATAGCCAACAATAAAAGCTGTTCTAAGCGCAATATCCGGAATTTCCGTTCGCAGCTTGCCGATTAATTCGCGATAATCCATAACAGGACGCCGCATTGCCCTCAAAATCGTCTTATCCGAGTGCTGGAGCGGCATATCAAGATATTTTACAACTTTTTCGCAATCCCTAAGCGCCTCAATAAGCTCATCATCAATCAAAGACGGATATGTGTACATAATTCTTATCCAATTGATTGATTCAATCTTGTTTAACTCTTTTAAAAGCCTTGCAAGCGACGGTTTTCCATAAATGTCAATCCCGTAGCTCGTTGTATCCTGCGCAATCAAAACAATCTCGGAAACACCCTTTTCGCCGAGATGTTTTGCCTCTTCAAGAATATTTTCAATGCTTCTGGAGTGATAAGGCCCTCTTAATTGCGGAATAATGCAATATCCGCAATGATAATTGCACCCGTCAGCAATTTTTATGTAAGAACTTGCCCCGACGGTGATTTGCTGCCGCTCAACATCCTCGGGGTAAATATATTCGGGCTTTTTTTCGATTTCTTCAATATAATCCGCCTCGCCGCGGTCAATACTTTTCACTACATCAACGATTTTTTTGATATTCGTTGTTCCAACGAGCGCAATCGCCTCCGGAATCGCTTCTTTGAGCTTTTCACCGTGTTTCTGGGGCAAACATCCGGTTATAATGACTTTTTTCCCGTCGTTAATCATCTCGATAATCGAGTGAACCGATTCTTTTTCCGCATCGTGGATAAAAGAGCATGTATTTATGATTACAATATCCGCCTTTGTTTCATCAAGCGTAATTTCAACGCCAGCATCCGCCAGCATCCCGAGCATTAGCTCCGAATCCACGAGATTCTTTGCACAACCATGATTTAACAACGCAACTTTAGTCATCCGCGCCCCTTTCTATGGTTATTTTACACAAAAAATGAAAAGGACGTAATACACTTCCGGCAAATCAGCTGTTCTAATTATGAGATTTTGTTTTTGGTTCCTTTTTGGGGTTCAAACTCAAGGAAACTCTGGTAATCATTACAGCAAGCAGCAAAACCCCTAGAATCATTATAAAATCAATAAAATTCACTACTTATACCTCCCCAAAATTTCATCGATATCTTTATTTATTTTTAATAAATTACTCAAAAATAAAAAATCAAAATAAATTCCAGTTAAAAATAAAAAAGCAATCATAATTTTTGTCAACTTAACAAAAAACAGCCCTAAACTCCCGTAGTAAGTACAATAACAACAGTAAACAGACTGCCTCTTAGGCTTATTAAATTTTTTAATTGCTCTTTATCAACTTCATTCATGAAATAATTATATCTTTTATTATTTACACAATCAATCATTAAGAAATATTAACTTATGTAAATCTAGCTATACAATATGCGCTCAACCTATATAAAAAAAATATACTAGATGATAATATAATTTCAGAGTTAGTATTAAGTTAAGAAGGGGCAATTTATGTTTTGCATTGAGAAATCAGAAGAAAAGTCATTGAAAAAAGTTAAAAAACTCTCAAGAAAAGCATTGAAAGTGCTGGGTAAAAAGAACTTTGCACTTATCGTTCACGGAAACAGTTTTCCGGCTGAAAAGGGCAAAAATACAGGCTTTGGCACACCGAATTCCAGTGCAGGAAAGGGGCTGATTGACTTTGCAAGCGACCTTTTTACAGCAATCCAGCTCGGGCCCGCAGGCAAAACAAAAGCAGTTGATTCTTCACCCTACACGGGTACGATTTTCTCAACAAACCCGCTTTTCATTGATTTGGAAGCTTTAACAACAAAAGAATGGAAAAACATTCTTTCAAAAGAAACTTATGAACGAATTTGCAACGAAAACCCGAACAAAGAGGTTAACAAAACCGCATATTCGTACATTTTCAACGCCCAGAACGAAGCACTGAAAGAATCTTACGAAAATTTCTTAAAACTTGACGACAAAAAACTCAACAAAGAGTTTGAAAAATACAAAAAAGAAAACGAAGCATGGCTTGAAAAAGATTCGCTTTACGAAGCGCTCATAATCGAAAACAACAACGATTATTGGCCATTGTGGAAAAACGAAACAGACAAACGCCTTTTCAACCCGAAAAACGATGAAGACAAAAAGGCAAGCTTCTTGAGAATAAAAGAATTGAAGCTCAAATACGCAAAAGAAATCGATTTTTATTCTTTCTGCCAGTTTGTAGTCAACAAACAAAACGAAGAAACAAAAAAATACGCCCTCAAACACGATATCAAAATGATTGCCGACCGTCAGGTTGCGTTTTCTGACCGCGACAGCTGGGCTTATCAGTCATTGTTCCTTGAGGGATGGTGCCTTGGCTGCCCGCCGGATTATTTTTCAAAAACAGGTCAGGCATGGGGCTTTCCTGTTGTAAACCCTGAAAAAATGTTCAACGAAGACGGTTCTCTTGGTGAAGCAGGGCTTTTGATGAAGCAGCTTTACAAAAAAATGTTCAAAGAAAACCCCGGCGGCGTGAGAATTGACCACATCGTAGGTCTTATTGACCCGTGGGTTTACAAATCAGGCAAAAATCCGATGCCCGAAAACGGTGCAGGCAGGCTCTATTCTTCACCAGAACACCCTGAACTCTCCAAATATGCAATCGCAACAATGGAAGATTTGGATTTGGAACTCGGCTCTGACAAAGAAAAACGCGTAAAACAACTTACGCATGAGCAAATCAAAAAATACGGCGCTTTGATTGAAAAAATCGTCATCGCAGCAGCAAAAGAAGAAGGCTTAAACAAAGACGCAATCGTCTGCGAAGACCTCGGAACACTCACTTTCCCCGTTGAATCGGTAATGAGAGAATACGATTTGCAGGGAATGCGCCTTACCCAGTTTGTAAAACCCGAAAAACCGCTCCATCCTTATAGATGCTGCAATATTGTTCCCAGAAGCTGGGCAATGGTAGGAACTCACGACAACGAACCTATTTCAATGTGGGCTGACGAGATGATTCACACCCACACAGGCTATTTGCACGTCAAAAACCTTGTTGATGACATGTTTTCAGAGCTTTCCGACCATGAAAAAGACGATTTAATCGTAAAATTAACAAACGACGCGGTTTACCTCCAGCAGGTAAAATTAGCAGAAATTTTCGCCTCAAAAGCAGAAAATATTCAGATATTTTTCACAGATTTCTTCGGAATCAAAGATGTCTATAACAAACCCGGCACCTCCGGCAGCAAAAACTGGTCTTTGAGAATGCCCGACAATTATGAAGAAGTCTTTTGCAACAACTGCAAAAACGGCACAGCTTTAAATCTGCCTTTAATCCTGAAAATGGCAATTGAAGCACGCGGCAGCGAATTTGCAAAGAAAAATGCAAAACTCATTAAAGAATTGGAAGAACTGATTTAATGACAGAACTTATTGAAACAAACGCCCTTGTTGAAGAACATCTTCACGGGGGCTTTGGTATAGATTTTGCAAAATGCGAAACCGACGGCTTTGTAGAGTTTGCCGGAAAGATAAAAAAACACGGCGTTTGCACCTTTTTCCCTACGCTCGCAACAGATACCGTTGAAAATCTAAAGCTTCAGATAAAAAGAATAAAAGAAGCACAGGCAAAACTCCCGCAGGATGCAGCAAAAATCGGCGGCGTTCATCTTGAAGCGTGCTTTTTAAACCCTCAAAAAAAAGGAATCCACGACGAATCTCAGCTTTTAAAGCCGACGATTGAAAATTTCAAGCTTCTTGAAGACGAAATCATAAAAATCGTAACCTTGGCGCCCGAGCTGGATGAAAAATTTGAGCTTTGCGGCTATCTCAGCGCAAAAGGCGTAAAAGTTTCGGCGGGACACTGTTTGGGGGCTGATTTGTCGCATGTTTCACAAGTCACGCATCTTTACAATGCAATGGGCAGTTTTAACCACAAAGAGCCATCAACAGTGGTTTCTGCACTGCACGATGACAGAATTTCAACAGAATTAATCGCTGATATGATGCATGTCCAAAAAGAAGTCGTAGAATTGACCCTGAAAATCAAGCCCGACGATAAAATAATCCTGATAAGCGACGCACTTCCCATTGCGCATGCGGATTTTGACAGCATGGAGTTCTGCAATAAAACAATTTTCCTCAAAAACGGCAAAGCCGTTGATAAAAACGGAACAATGGCTGGCAGCGTGTCTTTTGTTTCTGATATTATCAAAAATCTCGTAAAATCCGGCATTCTAGACCTGCAAACCGCCGTAAAAATGGCATCAACAAACATCATGCCCGTCGAAGATAAAATTTACTGGGACAAAGACCTTAATATCTATATATAAATCTGGATGTTATAGCGGAACCAAGGTAAATATTGACTTCTAAGACCTGATCGCTTCGCTATACGGTCTTAGAAGTTAATATTTACCTTGGTTTCTGGATGGCGTCGTTCATTTGCAGTAATAAAATATACAGGAAAAGAAAGAAAGAAAGAAAGAAAGAAAGAAAAAGAAAAATTTTTCCTTTTCTCTTAACACATGACAGAAAAAAATGTCTGTATTATTATGTAGGCATAGGAATTTTACACTTTATTAATAAGAATTTTAGCTGAAACAGGAAATAACAATGGAAAACAAAAAATTAAGAAATATAGCGATAATCGCACACGTTGACCACGGAAAAACAACACTGGTCGACTGCATGCTGAAGCAAAGCGGCGTTTTCAGAGAAAACGAAGTCGTTCAGGAACGCGTTCTGGACAGCAATGACCTCGAAAGAGAACGCGGAATCACGATTCTCGCAAAAAACGTATCAATAAACTACAAAGGTTATAAAATCAATGTTGTTGACACTCCCGGCCACGCAGATTTCGGCGGGGAAGTAGAACGCGTACTCGGAATGGTTGACGGTGCACTTTTAATCGTTGACGCAGCAGAAGGCCCAATGCCCCAGACAAGATTTGTGCTCCAAAAGGCGCTTGAGCTGGGAATCAGGGTAATTGTCGTCATAAACAAAATCGACAAACCCGCAGCCGATCCCGATAACGCCCTGAACAAGGTTTTCGACCTGTTCACGGAGCTCACGGATAACGAATATCTCATTGATTTTCCGATAATTTACGCAAGCAGCCTTCTCGGCTTTGCAAAACGCGAGCTCGAAGACGAATCAAGCGATGTAACACCGCTGCTCGACTCAATTATCGAAAATATCAAAGCTCCTACCGGCGACGCAACAAAACCGCTGCAATTCCACGTTACAACGCTGGATTACAACGAATATGTAGGCAGAATCGCCATCGGAAGAATCATGAACGGCGTTATTCATTCACAAGAGCAGGTAAATCTTATGAAAGCCGACGGCTCAATCATTCGCGGGAAAATTAACAAGCTCTACGGCTTTGAAGACCTTGGAAGAGTAGAAATTCAGGAGGCTTCTGCCGGTGATATCGTCGGAATTGCGGGATTTGCCGACGCTCACATCGGCGAAACCATTGCATCATTAGAAAATCCGACAGCTTTGCCATTGATAAAAATCGATGAGCCTACTTTGCAGATGAATTTTTCCGTAAACGACAGCCCGTTTGCCGGTCAGGAAGGAAAATTCGTCACAAGCAGACAAATTAGAAAAAGATTGTATCAGGAACTTGAAAAAAACGTCAGCCTGCGCGTTGAAGATACTGATAATACCGATGTTTTCAAGGTTTCAGGCCGCGGTGAACTGCATTTGAGCATTCTTATTGAAACAATGCGCCGTGAGGGCTACGAATTTCAGGTTTCAAAACCCGAAGTTATTTACAAAACCGTTGGCGAAGAAATTTACGAACCTTATGAAAATCTTTTAATCGATGTGCCGTCAGAAAACGCTGGCGGCTGCATTGAGCGCCTCGCTGGACGCAAAGGCGAAATGCAGGAAATGAATGTCGTCGGAAACCGTACAGAATTGCGATTTTTAATCCCCGCAAGAGGCTTAATCGGTTTCAGAAGCGAATTTATCCGCATGACACGCGGTGAAGGCATCATGAACCACACATTTGAAGATTACAAACCCTACGCAGGCGACATTCCGCGCCAGAGAAGCGGTTCTCTCATTGCTTTTGAAGAAGGCGAAGCAATTCCTTACGCTCTGGGCATGTTCGAAGACAGAGGCGTCTTTTTCATAACTCCAAAAACAAAAGTTTACAGAGGAATGATTGTCGGTGAATGCAACCGCCCGCAGGATATTGCCGTTAACGTTTGCAAAACAAAAAAATTAACCAACATGCGAAGCGCAACCGCTGATGTTATGGTAACTTTGCAGGCACCGCGCCAGATGTCGCTTGAGGATTGCCTTGAGTACATTTCTGACGACGAATTAGTCGAAATCACCCCGGAAAACGTCAGAATCAGGAAAGCCGATTTAGTTAAATTGAGATAATTGTAATTCCTACTGGCGAAAATAGTTTATTGTTTGTATAATAAAAGCTATGAACAAAGAGGAAGAACTTAGAATTATTGAAGAAATGCAGGCAGTTGCGGCACAGATGAAAAAGGATGACATTGAAGAAAATCCCGATTCCGCCAATGAATACTTTGACTGCGACTGCTGCGGAAAAACTGCACCGCTGGCGGGTTCTATCGCCTACGGCAGCGTCAGACTTTGCAATGACTGCGTTCTTCTCGCAGAAACGGGATTTGCGCTCGGCAAACTCAAAAATATCGATGATTTGCTCACTGCAATGGAAGATAAAAAGCTCGAAAACCTGTGTGAATTCATAAAACAGGACGAACAGCGCAACAACAATTAACTATGAAATTTTTTAACAAACTTACATATCTGGATTCATATATCTTAAAACAGGTGCTCGAAATTTTTGTGATGGGCATTGTTATTTTTACATCAATTATTTTTGCGTCGGATACGTTCATTACGCTCATAAAACAGATTACGCTTTACGGAATTCCGTTCAATATTGCGCTTATGATTGTGCTTTTGAACCTTCCGCAGGTTATTGTTATGGCAATCCCGATGAGCGTGCTGTTTTCGACGGTTATGACACTTAACAGACTCAGCCTTTCGTCAGAAATAACTGTTATGAGGGCCTGCGGAATCGGGCTGAACAGAATTGCAAAGCCGATTTTCATATTTGCCGCATCAATGGCGCTTTTGACCTTTGTTATAAACGAAACAATCGTTCCTATCACAAATTCCCAGTCAAAAACCCTTGCAGTCTGGGCACTCGGGCAAAAAAACATCCCCAACGGAAAACAGAATTTCACCTTTAAAGAATTAAAAGACGGAAGCCTGAAACGCTTATTTTACATAGAAAAATGCGAAAATAACACGCTAAAAAACGTATCGGTTCTCGATTTATCAAACAAAGACACAATTCAGGTAATCCAATCTCAGAGCGGAAAAACAAGCACGCAGGGCTGGCTTTTTCAGCGTGGAGCGGTTTATACGATTTCTTTAACAGGAAAAATCTTAAATACAACGTGGTTCAGCGAGTCGCTTGTGGATTTCGGGCTCGATATCGGCGACAAATTAACCGAAGACGAAGCACAGCAGTACAACGTCATTGCGCTCTGGAAATATATCGACAACAACCGCCACAAAAAAGACAAAAAAACCGAATCACTGTTCAAAATTGAGCTTTACAACAAATTTGCGTTCCCCGTAACAACGGTTGTGCTGGTACTTTTGGGCGTACCGCTTGCGATTACGCCTCCGAGGGTCAGATACAACAGGGGATTTTTGTTCAGTATTTTGATTTTGTTCCTTTATTACCTTTTGAGGGCGCTTTCGCTTTCATTCGGCGAAACTCTCGCCATTCCGCCATCAATGGCAGCATGGATTCCGAATATTGTTCTTTTCATCCTTGGCAGCCTTTTGTATTACAAAAAAGTTTATACGATTAACTAAAAATGATTTCCAAAGTAAAAATAAGGGAGATTTATTTTTCGACACCTATGAGCGAAGCGAATCGAGCTAGAAAAATGAATATCCCATATTTTACGCCTCCGCAACCAGCTAAAAAACAACTTGACATTTATAGACATTCGTCTATAATATAAATATGAGCACGGAAAAACAAAAAACATTCTTTGAAAACCTCAAAAAATTATACGGAAAAGAACCGCTACCGAGCTATGAACAAATCGCAAAGGATCTCGGGTTTAAGCATAAAAATTCCGTCTGGCAGTATTTCAAAAAGCTAAAAGACGAGGAACTTATCCTCGAAAAAAACGGAAAATTCATAATAAACCCCTCCTGCTTCGGCGCAATTATGTTCACAACGGCAGTAAGAGCCGGATTCGCCGCGGTAGGCGAAGAATACATAGATAAAAGAGTTTCTCTTGACGAAGATTTTGAGCTCGACAACCCATCAACGTTCATGTTCAAAGTGTCAGGCGATTCTATGGTCAACGCAGGGATTTTTGACGGTGATACAGTAATAATCCGCAAAACAGCCTCTGCAAATGACGGCGATATCGTGCTTGCGTTTATAGACAACGGATTTACGCTGAAAAGATTCAGAAAAAAGGGCACAAAAGTCTGGCTTCAGCCAGAAAACCCCGACTATCCGGACATTATTCCGGAAGAAACATTAACAATCTTCGGAATCGCCTCCGGAATTGCACGAAAACTTTAAAAATATCCTTCCTAATAGAGTCAGATATTAATCCGAACAAGGGTTTAAAATATCAGGCGAGGCGGAGGTGATGGTTCGTTTAAAAACCTCCGCCGGTTTTCATTCATCCCCCAAAAATATCGTATTGTCAGGTAATTAATTATGTCAGAAATAGCTCTTGTAGATTGCAACAATTTTTTCGCCTCATGCGAACAACTAATGAACCCGAGCCTGCTAAATAAGCCGTTGTGCGTGCTGAGCAACAACGACGGCTGCATTGTTGCCCGCTCAAAAGAAGCAAAAGCACTCGGAATATCAATGGGAATGCCATATTTTATGGCGAAAAAGCAGTTTCCGCAGGCGATTTATACCTCGGGTCACATGCACCTTTATCAGGAAATTTCCCACAGGGTCATGGCGAAACTTTCGTCTTACACTCCGATGGTTGAAGCTTATTCCATTGATGAAGCGTTTCTTGAGCTTTCAGGACTGAAAAAACTTTACCGGATGTCTTATAACGGCATAATCGAAATGATTCAGGAAGAAATAATGAACGAAGTCGGAATCCCTGTTTCTATCGGGCTGGCGAGCACAAAAACCCTAGCAAAACTCGCCTGCGAAAAAGGCAAAACGAACACAGGGCTGTATAGAATCGGACGCTGGAACATTGACGACGAGCTGAAAAGAACAGCAATTGAAGAAATCTGGGGAGTGGGAAGGAATACAGCCGCACTTTTCCACAAATACGGAATCTATAAAGCCTCTGATATCGTAAAACAGAACGAATTCTGGCTGAAAAAGATATGGGGCAAACGCGGAGTTGAACTAAAACAGGAACTTTTGGGTGAATCGGTTTATCCTGTAGACAATAAACCCGCCCTGCCCAAGTCCATCCAAAAAACTTCATCATTTGCACATTTTACAAGCGACAAATTCTATATAAAAAATTCGCTCCATTATCATGCGCACCTTGCCTGCACAAAATTGCGCCGCCTCGGGCTTAAAGCGGAAATTTTGTGCATAATGCTTCGCACAAAAGACTTTCAGGTGATAACAGAAAAGGTCGTGCTGCCCGGCCCTACTGACAGCGAGTTGACAGTGAACAGCTATGCGGATAAAATGCTGGAAAAAATCTACCGTCCGGATATAATTTACCGCTCATCAGGTGTTTATGTTGAAAAATTGACAGAAAAAAACGCTTCACAGCTGTATTTGTTCGACACGCCTAAAAATCAAAAAGCGGAAAAACTTGCACGGGTTTGGGACAAAATTGAACACAAATATGGCAAAGGCAGCTTCAGTATCGGTGCATTAAACCCGAAAAAGGAGGATTAATACATGTTCATATAAATCCAATAAGTGCGGTAAACCTTTTTCACATAATTTTTAGTTTCTTCGTATGGAATATTTTCGATGAACTCGTCCATGTTGTTGTAATTCAAGTCATTTTTCCAGCTTTTCACCGCATTCGGCCCGCCATTGTAAGAAGCGACCGCAAGCAGATCATTATTGTTCAAAAGGTCTCTTGCATGGCTTAAATAAGCACAACCAAGCTCAATATTTTGTGCAGGGTTGAACAAAGACGAATATCTTATCCCCTCAGTTTTAGCAATATAAGCGGCAGTAGCCGGCATAAGCTGCATAAGACCGGAAGCTCCAGCAGAACTGCGGGCTTTTGGGTTAAAATAGCTTTCCTCGCGGATTAAAGCCGCAACAAGAAACGCATCCAGCCCGAATTCGCTACTAAAATGATTGATTTCGTTTTGATAATGCAGCTGATAAGCCAGTTTGTAAACACTATCCGAGAAATCGGGCTTTTCTTCCATATCGGCGAGTGCGTCGCGCGCAAGAGTTGCAGCTCTGGAGTAGTTTTTTTCCTTGTAATTTAGCCAACTTTGAACGAATTTATTATCTTTTTCAACCTCGTTTAGCAGACTGTAATCATCCAATTTTAAAATTGTATTGATTAGAGCAATATTTTCATCAGAAAGCGAGGTATATTTTATAGGGAAATGAATCGTGCCCGCAAATGGCGGCAAAGAGCGGTAGGATTTTGTTTTCCAGGGCGAGGTCTGATAGAATTCCAACTTTTTGCCAGCACGAAAAGCATAATAATCATCAGGATATTCATTTAAAACTTTCTGATAAAACGCTCTAGCCTCGTTTTTCAGCCCCTGTTTTTCAGAAATTTTGCCCATCCAGAAAATCACACGCGCTGATGCAATGGTTTTCGGATAGTTTTTTATGTGTAGATAGCCGTATTTTTTTGCTTCGACGTAATTTCTGTTTTTATATTCAATCCAAAAAAGGTTGGAAAGCGCGTCCGAGGCAAATTTCCCGTCAGGGTATTTTTTATAAATTTGATGATAAAAATGTTCTTTTAAGGGCTTATCGACAAGCCTCGCCAGCCTGTATGAAGCAAAATCAGCACCTTTTGCATTGTAGGCGTTAGCTTTTTCCAGAACATTGTACCAACCGTCTTTTTCGGTTGCACCGGAGTGTTTTGCGTAATATTCAAGCGTGTTAAAAAGCTCTTTTTCATCAATTGAAGCAGAAAACTTCGAATATCCCTCATCAAAAACCTTGTTCGCAAGCGCATAACTGCCTCTTGCGTGATAAATCCTAAAAATATAGTGCCAATTAGTACGCATATCAGCTTTGTTCAGGAACGGGAGAGCTTTTGCATAAGAACCGTTGAGAAAATACGCCCTGCCAATAAGCCTGTTATCAGAAGCCCCCGGAGGTATATTCAAATTTTCAAGCTCCTGCGCCGAGCTAATTGCAAAACGCCCGTCCGGAGCCGATTTTAGATATGAAGTAAAATAAGCCTTTGCCCGCTGTGGATTTTTCTCTTTGTTTATCACGCCCAGATAATAGCTCGCTCCGATTGCGTATTCGTCGTCTTCACCGAGTTTTCTAAGCTTTTCAAAGATTTTTTCTGCTTTTTTGTGCTCGTTTTGCTTAAAATAATTTTGCCCGAGCGAATAATACACTTTTTTTATAAAAATCGATTCGGGATAGCGTTCAATGAAAGTGTTGTATTTTCGGACAGCAGTTTCATGGTCATTGAGCGAATCAGCGCACATTGCTTCTCTTAAAAGTGCGATTTCATACAATTTTGAGGTTTTTGAGATGTTAGAAAAATTATAATAAGCGTTCTGAAAATCGCCCTGATTAAGGTATTCCACGCCCTGCCTGTAGGTTTTAAAATCTTTTTCCGAAACGCTGGTCATATTAAAAACACGGCAGAAAACAATCAAAATCAGCGCTACGAACGCACCTGTGATGATGAAAAATTTAAGTTTTTGCTTCCAGCTCTTCATTCTTTTTCTTCTTCACCTGCAAATCCTTACTTTAAGTATCCCCAAAAACCGACAAAAGAGCAAGGAATTTTTCTATCGTCCAATTTATATTGTTTTTGTAAATCAAACGAGTGAGAGTTATGCACACACAACATAATAGCCTCCGCCCTGAAAAAATCAAGCCGGAGTACTATGAGCGCACCAAAAATTTTACAAATCAGAAGCACAAAGTTATAAAGGACTACATCTGGGACGCAGAACCTGTATTAATCTGTGAAGACTGATTCAATTCTTCTGCGCCGGGCTTTAAAATCGGCAGCGTAAACGTAAAACATGAACCTTTGCCGGGTTCAGATTCTACAGAAATTTTTCCGCCATGCGATTCCACAATTTTTTTGCTGATAAAAAGCCCGAGCCCTGAACCTACCTTTTTGAAAGTCTTTGCATTCGTTTTCAACTCATTAAAAACGGTTTTTAAATCTTCCGGCTTGATACCCGGACCGTTGTCCGTCACAGAAACCCTGGCAAACCCGTCTTCCTGTATAATTTTCACATTTATTTCGCTTTTTTCAGGAGAATACGAAGACGCATTGTTCAAAAGATTATTCAAAACCCTCATAATCTCAAGCTCATCATAGCAGAATTCTTCATCAACAAGGCTATTCATAACTTTTATATGCTGATTCTTTTCATCAAGCAGATATTTCACGTTTTCAACGCATTTTTCAACTGTTGATTTGAAAGAGCATTTTTCTTTACGCAAGGAAACGTCTTTTCTGTCTATTTTGTAACGTGCAAGCAAATTATCTGTCATATGCGCCATAAATCTTGAAGAATTATAGATTTCTTTAACAATTTCTTGCTGTTCCTTCGTTAGTTCGCCGAATACACCGTCAAGCAACAGCTGAAGCGCTCTGGATTCTGCCCGAATCGGAGTTTTCAAATCGTGTGTCAAAGTTGCGATGAACTGTTCTTTCTGGCTAATAACTTTCATTTCGTCAGTGATATCTCTGAGAACAATCAAATATCCGCTCAATACTCCGGCGCTGTTGAACATTTTTGAGGTTTTTGCGTTGATAATCATCTCATCCAGCGTCATTTTGAAATTGAGAGATTTTTCATCAGAGGTTATGAAATTTTTCAAAATATCAACTATATCACTCTTGCCGAATTTCTCCATCAAATCAAAGAAACTTACCTTTTCTGCAACTCCTCCAATAAAAATGCGATGATTTTTTGAAGTTATATTGAAATATTTGTCCGTAAGAATTATTTCATCGCTCGAAAAGGCAAAAATATTGTCCAATTTTTCCTTTTCAGCATAAAGCTCATCCTGAACCCACTTGAGTTTCAGAATATTCATAACCTGCGCTCTGATTGTCTTGACATCAAAAGGTTTTTCAATGTAAGCATAGGAACCAAGATTGTAACCTTTAATTTTATTTTCGTTTGAACCATGCGCACTCACAAAAATTACAGGCGTAGTCGGGTGCATTTCCCTGAATTTGGCAGCAAAATCAAACCCGTTCATCTGGGGCATTACGACATCAAGCATTGCGAGTTCATATTCGGTATTTTTCGATTCTTCAAAAGCCTTAATTGGATCTTCATAAGCAAAAATTTTAAAATCAAACGGTTTCAGTGTTTCTACCAGAAGATCAATATTCAGCCTGTTATCGTCAACAATTAAAAGATTTCTTTTCTTGTCCATAACTTATTCCTCAAGAGCATCAGAGATTAGTACATTAAAAAACAGCCGCTGACCACGACAGGACTTAAATAATAACGCCAAAAACTAATATATGGTATTAGCCACCCGGGCAATTTCATTTTTTATTCTTTTAGCCCGCCTGAAAGTATATCATTTATAAAATACTTCTTCCCGAGCAAAAATATCCCAATAACCGGCAAAGAAAGCACCACAGAACAAGCTGTTAAATCGCCCCATCTCACAACTTCTCGAAAACTACCCTTAAATTGGGCAAGTGCAACAGGCAGCGTGGTCACATCAGGCGAATTCGTCACTATCAACGGCCACATAAAAGCGTTCCAGGTGGTGATAAAAGTAAAAATCGCAAGAGTTGCAACCGCCGGCACGGCAAGCGGCAGTGCAATTTTGAAAAACACCCCGAAAACAGAGCAACCGTCGATTCGCGCAGCATCTTCGATTTCTTTTGAAAAGCTCATAAACCATTGACGCATCAAAAACACGCCAAAGCCGCCAAATATCCCCGGCAAAATCAACGCCTGATAAGTATCAACCCACCCGAGTTCCCTCATAAGGAAAAACAACGGAATAATATTGACCTGAGGAGGAATCATCATCGTCAAAAGGAACAAAAAAAATAAAAAATCCCGTCCCCTGAAACGCGCTCTAGCAAAAGCATAACCGGCAAAAGCAGAAAAAAGCACCTGAAAAAACGTCGTAACCGCAGCAACAAAAAGGCTGTTCAAAAAATAGCGTGTAATATCAATTTGAGAAAACACGCGCAAATAGTTATCAAAAATGAACGGCTCCGGCAAAAAACTCGGCGGAATTGAAAAAATCTGAGAATCCTGCATAAATGAAACGCTCACCATCCATAAAAACGGCACAATCATTGACAAAGCACCGCCAATAAGCAAAACATATCCCGATAATACTGCAAGTTTCTTCATTGCTCTATTTTAGAACAATCCGGAGTTTATTGAAAGCAAAATTACTTTTGGATTTTATCAATTCTCGCTAATGCGTAAAAAGATTCAGGTATTCATTTTTCTAGCTCGATTCGCTTTACTCATAGGCGTCGAAAAATAAATACCTGAATCTTTTTACTTTGGATAACAAAAGAATTATTACACAAAAAAAGCGAAACCCCGCAGGATTTCGCTTTTTTAATTTTATAAAAACAGATTACTCAACCGTGAAGTCAGGCGCACCGAACATGCCCTCGATTTCTTCCAAAATTGCGGAAGGTTTTCTGGCATTGTTCTTCGCAGCTGCCCTTCTTTGAGCTTCTTTGTCTTTTTCTTCGCTTGCATGAGTAAGGTGGTAATAACCGGTACCTGCTGGAATAACACGGCCGATGATTACGTTCTCTTTCAAGCCTCTGAGCTGGTCTTTTTTGCCTTCAACAGCCGCTTCTGTAAGGATTCTTGTTGTTTCCTGGAACGAAGCTGCGGAAATGAAGCTTTCAGTATTCAAAGATGCCTTTGTAATACCGAGAAGAACCGGTTCAAAGGTTGCAGGAACACCGCCCGCTTCCTCAACGATTTTGTTTTCCTGCTCAAGCAACTGGATTTCAACAAGTTCGCCCGGAAGAAGTTTTGTATCACCGGATTCAACAACTTTAACTTTCTTCGTCATCTGACGAACGATGATTTCAACGTGCTTGTCGGCAATTTCTACACCCTGTGAGCGGTAAACTCTCTGAACTTCGTCAACGAGATACTGTTGAGCGGCTTCAATACCGTTCAATCTGATTACGTCATGAGGGTTCAAAGGTCCGCTGGTCAAAGGCTGACCGATTTTGATATGCTGCTTATCCTGAACGATAATGTTAGAATCGATAGGATATTTGATTTCGGTTCTGCCGTTTTCGTTGACAAGGTACAATCTAGGTACATCATCTTCGATTTCGATTTCAGCAATTGCATCAATTTCGGAAAGAATTGCGGAATCTTTAGGTTTACGACCCTCAAGAAGTTCCTCAACCCTCGGAAGACCCTGAACGATATCGCCGGTTTTTTGTCTTTCAAATACAAGGTTAGCCAGCATATCGCCGCGCAGAACAAGCGAGTTGTTATCAACCTGAAGCATTGTACCGGGGCTGATTAAGTAAGGTCTGCCGACTCTGATTACGACATTGTTTTTGTCAACAGAAACAATCTGACCTGAAACAGGAGATTTTTCACCGCTTTCAGAAAGAACAGAGTCCATTCTGACGAATTCACCGGCTTTTACAACAGGTTTTGTCTTGAGAGCGACTTTTTCTTCTACATTTTCAGAGATAAGAAGAAGTCTTCTCAAATCTTCACCACTGCCTTTGATGCTTGCGATACCGTCATTAACAGCCAGAACCTGAGTTTTTGCAACAGGCGATTTTGAATCAATTACCTGACCGTTTTCAACAAGCAGTTCTGTCTGCATCGATGCTTTATTTGAGCCTTCGATTTCTCTTCTGACAATCAAGGTTTCAAGAACAACGACCTTGAGCGTTTCTTCATCGGTCATTTCAACCATACCTTTGAGGTGGCTCAAATAGCCCTGCATTTGAAGAACCAGACTTGTTCTTGTCAGCGTAGAACCGTCGAGATTTCTAACTCTTGCACCGTCTTTGTACTGCAGTTGGGTTACAGGAACGATGCTGATGGATTCATCTGTGCTTTCAAATTCAATAGAAACCGATTTCGGCTTGATATCGAACTGCTGAACTGGACGAACAAGAATCTGGATAGGCTGATTTGTAATGGAATCTTCATCCAGTGTCGCAACATCGATTTCTTCATCCAAATCATCAATTTCAAGATTATCGTTGTCAGATTCAAGAATTGTAACGATAGAAGTTGATTTTGCCTTAATTTTCGGTGCAATCTGCGTTCCGGCTTCAACAACTTCGCCCTCTTCAACTTTCAAATCTCCGATGTTGTCAAGAGTGAAGATTTCACCGGGTCTGATTACAACTTCGTGAATAATATCGTTAAATTCTTTGATTTCAACAATACCGTCAATGTGGGTGTAAAGATCTTTTACAACCTCTGTACCCGCAGTAACAAACGTATTGTTTTCAACCATTTTCAAAGAAACATCTTTGCTAATCTGGTGAACTTCCTCAGGGATAAATACAACAGAACCGGGTTTTGTGATAATCTGGTTGTCATCAACTTCAATTCCCATGTATTTGATTTCACCTGATGAGTTTACAGCGTATTCATCGTCGATAAGCTCAGCGATAATCATGCCGTTTTCAACAGATGTATCGGCAGGCGATTTAACAATGTATTTTTCGCCGGTTGATTCAACTTCCCAGAACTGTTCTTTCTTGGTTGATTCAAATTTCGCATTTGAGGGCTTGATAGAAGCAATAACGATTGTCAGTTCTTTACCCTGAACAATCTTTTTAATCTTTTTGCCTTCAAATTTAACTTCTTCAATCTCAAGGTTTTCGCCTACGCGGACTTCACCGCCGTGTTCGGAAACAATGTGAGTTTCTGCAAGTTTTTCGCCGGCTTTAATTTTCTGCCCGTCTTTGACGAGGATTTTTGATCCGCCGGGCAGGTTATATACATCACCGCCAAGAACCCAAACAATACCGTTTTTGTTGGCAGTTCTGGAAACGTTGCCCTGTCTGTCTTTCTTTTCGTCAGCAACGAAATCTTCAAAGATAACTTCACCGGAAAGGTCGGAGTTGATATCTTTTGTAGCTTTTTCTGTCAAACGGCTTCCGTCACCGGCAGATGCAGGTTCAAATACCGCAATTTCCTGACCTTTTTTGACCTGAGAGCCGGTTGTAACATACATTGTTGCACCGGTCGGAATGTGATATTTTCTGGAAAGTTTAGCACCTTTCAATTCAACATCGCTTTCCTGAATCATTACCTGTACAACATCCCCGTGGCGGGTTCTCATCTCTTTTGTTTTGAATTTAGAAACAATTTCACCATCCATATCAGCAAGGATGTGTTTCATCGCACCTGAACCTTTGAATACACCACCTGTGTGGAAAGTTCTCATTGTGAGCTGAGTTCCCGGTTCACCGATTGACTGTGCAGCGATAATACCGATAGCTTCGCCGACATCGACCATTTTCTGAGTGGTCATTGCCCAACCGTAGCACTTGCGGCATACGCCGTATTCAAGATCACAGGTCAAAGGCGAACGAACTTTTACGCATTCAAGGTCAAGCCCTTCGATTTTTCTAATATCATCTCTATCCATTGTTGTTTGTGCAGGAACAATTACATTGCCTTTTTCATCCTTGATGTCTTCGGCAATTGTTCTGCCCAAAAGTCTGTCTTTGAGCTTTGCAACGACTTTTTCGCCGTCGCGAATTGCTCTCATTTCAACAAATTTAGTTGTATGGCAGTCATCTTCTCTGATGATTACATCCTGCGCAACGTCAACAAGACGTCTTGTCAAATAACCGGAGTCTGCTGTTTTCAACGCGGTGTCAACAAGACCTTTACGTGCACCGTATGAAGAAATGATGTATTCAGTAACGCTCAAGCCTTCTTTAAAGTTAGCTTTAATCGGCAAGTCGATAATCTGCCCCTGTGCGTCAGCCATCAAGCCTCTCATTCCGACGAGCTGTGATACCTGAGAAAGGTTACCTCTCGCACCGGAGAATGCCATCATATAAACCGGATTCAATCTGTCAAAGTTTTCAACAACCTGTTCTGTCAATTTTGCAGTTGTTTCAGACCATGTGTCGATAACCTTTGTATATCTTTCTACCTCGGTGATTTCACCTTTGAGGTATCTGTTTGTTGATTTATCGATTTCTTTTTCAGCTTCTGCAAGAAGTGCTTTCTTTTCCGGCGGAACGCTCAAATCTTGAATCGAAATAGTAACGCCGGAGCGGGTTGCATATTTATAACCCAAATTTTTCAAAGCATTTGCAAGAGTAGCTGATTTTGCACCGCCGAATTCAAGATAAACCTGAGCCAGCAAGTCTTTCAGCGCACCCTTATCCATGATTTTATTAATAAAATCCATGTGTTTTTTGCTGCTTTTTGGAACTATTGTATTATTCATTATTATATTTCCCTCTAATCTTTTTTCAGATTTTACTATGCCAACGCTTTTCTGACTGTTTCGTTAAAGATGATTCTGCCGACAGTTGTTTCGATTCTTTCGCCATGTTCATCTCTTACGATGATTTTGTCGTGGAGGTTGAGAATCTTAGCCTCCAGAGCGGCAATTGCATCATCAAAGCTGTAGAAATAACCTTTAACCGGCGCATCCTTATCTTTGAGAATTGTCAGATAATACATACCCAAAACCATGTCCTGAGAAGGAGTGATAATAGGCTTACCTGTAGCAGGTGCGAGTATGTTGTTTGTTGCAAGCATCAGCATTCTTGCTTCGGTTTGTGCCTCAATAGAAAGAGGAACGTGAACAGCCATCTGGTCGCCGTCGAAGTCCGCGTTGAACGCTGTACATACGAGCGGGTGAAGCTGAATCGCTCTGCCCTCAACCAGTTTCGGTTCAAATGCCTGAATACCGAGTCTGTGAAGAGTAGGAGCACGGTTGAGCATTACAGGGTGTCCGTCGATAACCTCTTCAAGGATATCCCAAACTACGGGTTCCGAGCGCTCAATTTTCTTTTTAGCTGATTTAATGTTTTGAACAAGCCCGCGTTCAATCAGTTTGTTAACAACAAACGGTTTGAACAGCTCGATTGCCATTTCTTTAGGCAAACCGCACTGGTTGAGCTGGAGGCTCGGGCCTACTACGATAACAGAACGACCGGAGTAGTCAACACGTTTACCCAGAAGGTTTTGTCTGAATCGGCCCTGTTTACCTTCAATAATATTAGAAAGTGATTTCAAAGGTCTGTTATTCGGGCCTACAACCGTTCTTCCGCGTCTTCCGTTATCAATAAGAGCGTCAACGGCTTCCTGGAGCATACGTTTTTCGTTTCTTACGATGATTTCGGGAGCGCCCATTTCGAGCAATCTCAAAAGACGGTTGTTTCTATTTATTACACGTCTGTACAAGTCGTTTAAGTCAGAAGTTGCGAATCTTCCGCCGTCCAATTGAACCATCGGACGCAAATCCGGAGGAGTTACGGGCAAAACGTCCATAATCATCCATGTAGGTTCGGTGTTAGAAGCGATTAAAGATTCAACAAGTCTTAATCTTTTAATTAATTTAGTTCTTTTCTGAACAGAACCGCCTGCCTGAGCAAGTTCGTTTCTGATTTCTTCAGCCATTTCATTCAAAGAAATTTCGCCGAGAAGTTCTTTGATAGCTTCTGCACCGATTCCGACTTTGAGAGCTGATTCTTCATTTTCCATAATGAAATCTTCATATTCTTCCTCGCTCAAAAGCTGGAATTTCTTGAATCCTGAATCAGCAGGGTCGATTACAACGTAGTTGTTGAAATAAATAACCTGCTCAAGGTCTTTCAAAGACATATCAAGAAGCAACCCGAGGTAAGAAGGGATACCTTTCAGGAACCAGATGTGAGAAACCGGAGCTGCAAGTTTAATGTGCCCCATTCTATGGCGTCTTACTTTTGAATCGGTAACTTCAACGCCGCATCGTTCGCAGATGATGCCTTTATGTCTTACTCTTTTGTACTTTCCGCAATAGCATTCCCAGTCTTTTGTAGGTCCAAAGATTTTTTCGCAGAAAAGACCGTCGCGTTCGGGTTTCAAAGTACGGTAGTTGATTGTTTCCGGCTTTGTAACTTCGCCGTATGACCATTTCAGAATACGCTCCGGAGAAGCGATACTGATTCGTATATAGTCAAAATAATCTATACTTGTAGACAATTTATTCTCCTTTGTTAATTGTTATCTGAAAACTTTTTATAAGAACCGACCTTTTGGTTCGTAGCCAAACGGTCGGTTTTAATTAACTAGTCTTTGAATGTAGCGGGTGTTTCAAAGAAGTTTATGTTCAGAAGTTCTGAATCAATGTCAGAAAGTGTTCTTTTCGGAGCTGATTTTCTCAAATCATCTGTATCTGACATCAGGTCAACTTCTTCGCCGCCTTTTTTCGCAACGGTAATATCCAGACCAATCGACTGAAGTTCTCTAACGAGTACCTTGAACGATTCCGGAATACCCGGTCTCGGGATGTTGTCGCCTTTAACGATTGCTTCATACGCTCTGCTTCTGCCGTTAACGTCATCCGATTTGATTGTAAGCATTTCTTGCAGAGTATAAGCAGCACCGTAAGCTTCGAGCGCCCAAACTTCCATCTCACCGAATCTCTGACCGCCGAATTGAGCTTTACCGCCCAGAGGCTGCTGTGTAACGAGTGAGTACGGACCTGTGCTTCTTGCGTGGATTTTATCGTCAACAAGGTGAACGAGTTTCAGAATGTATGAAAGACCTACAGCAATCGGTTCATCGAACGGTTCACCGGTTCTGCCATCAATAAGATAAACTTTACCGTCTTCTCTTACCCAGTCGCAGCCGGATTCTTTGATACCGCGGATGAGTTCAGCTTTTGTAGCTATTTCAGACATATTATCGCCGTACATTTCATCGAATGACGGAGCTTCGTAGTGGTCTTTTGTTAAATATGAAGCAAGACCGAGCAAGCATTCGTAAGTCTGACCTACGTTCATACGAGAAGGTACACCCAGCGGGTTAAGTACGATATCGACCGGAGTTCCGTCAGGCAAGAAAGGCATGTCTTCTTTTGGAAGAATTCTTGAAACAATACCTTTGTTTCCGTGGCGTCCGGAGAGTTTGTCCCCGACTGAAACCTTACGTTTCTGCGCAATGTAAACTCTGATAACAGTATTTGCTCCCGGAGGCAGTTCATCGCCTTTTTCACGGTCAAATACTTTTACGTCAACAACACGTCCGCCTTCTCCGTGAGGAACTCTCAAAGAATTGTCCTTAACATCTCTTGCTTTTTCAGCAAAGATAGCGCGGAGCAGTTTTTCTTCGGGCGGATGCTCAGATTCACCTTTCGGTGTAACTTTTCCGACCAGAATGTCGTCTGCGTAAACTCTTGCACCGATACGAACGATACCTCTTTCATCAAGGTGTCTTAATGATTCTTCTGATACGTTCGGAACCTCTCTTGTGATTTCTTCGGGCCCGAGTTTTGTTTGTCTTGCGTCTATTTCAAGTTTTTCAATGTGGACGGATGTGAAAATGTCATCCTGCACGCATCTTTCAGAAAGCAGGATAGCATCCTCGAAGTTATATCCTTCCCACGGCATATATGCTACCAGAATGTTCTTACCGAGTGAAAGTTCACCCATATTTGTGGATGCGCCATCAGCAATTACATCGCCCGCTTCGACTTTTTCGCCGTCGCGAACAATCGGACGCTGGTTAATGCAGGTATCCTGGTTGCTTCTTACATATTTCATCAATTGATGTCTGTGGAGTTTGCCCTCTTTATCTCTGATAAGGATTTCTTCACCGACAACTTTTTCTACTACACCGTCGCAGTCAGAAACCAGAACCATTCCGGAGTCTTTTGCGGCTCTTTTTTCAAGCCCTGTACCAACAACAGGTCTTTGTGTAATCAAAAGCGGTACAGCCTGACGTTGCATGTTAGAACCCATCAGCGCACGGTTCGCGTCATCGTGTTCAATAAACGGAATCAACGAGGTTGCAACCGAGATAATCTGAATCGGGCAAACACCGATGTAGTCAACTTTCTTAGAATCGCCCATTGTGAACTCTGAACGGTAACGAACAGGTACGAACGGGTGCTTGATACTTCTGTCTTTGTTCAACTGCAGGTCAGCAGGTGCGATACGGAGGTTTTCTTCTTCGTCAGCAGAAAGATAGTGAACTTCTTCCGTAACAACGCCGTCTTTTACGGCAAAGAACGGAGATTCAACAAATCCGTAGTCGTTAACTTTAGCGTGAGTAGCCAATGAACCAATAAGACCTGCGTTCGGGCCTTCAGGAGTTTCTACGGGACAAATACGTCCGTAATGTGACGGGTGAATGTCACGAACCGCAAATCCGGCTCTTTCTCTGACCAAACCGCCGGGTCCTAACGCCGAAATTCTTCTTTTGTGGGTCAATTCAGCCAGAGGGTTTGTCTGATCCATGAACTGAGACAACTGTGAAGAACCGAAGAACTCTTTCAAAGACGCAACGAGCGGTTTTGTGTTCAAAAGGTTCAAAGGAGTGAGCGTTTCAGAATCCTGAAGCGTCATTCTTTCTTTTACGATTCTTTCGATTCTTGAAAGACCTACGCGGAACTGGTTTTGAAGAAGTTCACCAACAGAGCGGATTCTTCTGTTTCCGAGGTGGTCGATATCATCAACAGAACCTTCGTCGTATGTCAAATTAATCAAATATTCGATTGAAGCAACGATATCCTGAACAGTAATTGTTCTTTGTGTTTCAGGCAGGTTCAAGCCGAGCTTTTTGTTCATTTTGTAACGGCCTACGCGTCCGATATCGTATTTCTTTTCGTCAAAGAATCTTGCTTCAAGAATAGAACGTCCGCCTGCTGCTGATGCAGGGTCGCCGGGGCGGAGTTTTTTGTAGATTTCGATTAAAGCATCATCTGTGGTTTCTGTTGTGTCTTTTTCCAGTGTTTTCTTTAAGAAATCAGGGTGGGTAAAGAGCGTTTCCATTTCAGAAACAGTGATGCCAAGGGCTTTCAACAGAGTTGTAGCCAAAATTTTTCTGTTTTTGTCGATTTTAACGTAGATATTGTCGTTAGAATCGGTTTCGATTTTCAACCATGCCCCTCTGTTCGGAATCAGGGTTGCGTTATAAAGTCGTTTACCGGTCGGAGAGATTTCGCGTTTGAAATATACGCCCGGAGAACGAACGATTTGTGAAACTATTACACGTTCTGCACCGTTTACGATGAAAGTACCTTTGTCGGTCATGGTCGGGATGTCGCCGATATAGACTTCCTGCTCTTTGATTTCACCGGTATCACGGTTGATGAGCCTTACCATGACTCTTAATTGTTTTGCATAAGTAGCGTCATGGATTCTTGCTTCTTCTATTGAGTATTTAGGATTGTCAAATGTGTAGTTGGGAAGAAAATGAAGCTCCAATCTGCCCGTATAGTCTTTAATCGGGGAGAACGAGAGCAATTCTTCTTTTAAGCCTTCTTTAAGAAACCATTCAAAAGAATTCTTCTGAACTTCAATTAAATCCGGCAAATCATCCAATCTGGTATTCGGAATACCCATTGGAGTTACTCTGGTTGCGCATTTTTGTGTCGACATTTATTTACCTCGCTAAATGTGGCGTACTACTAATATTTATAAACAGTTTTTATATTTTTTGTGCACTGATTACTTATGTTTTTGCTGTGTTTTAATATGAATAAAGACATTTTTACCCATATCTAACCATTCTACTATCTTACCCGCTAAATCATGGTAGTCAAGAAAAACAGGGGCTTTTTAGATTTTTAGTGAAATATATTTTAACAATTGCGTTTTTTAAAAGACAAAATCACCCGAAATCGATGATATAATTGCGTTTGGCTGTCAACCCTGCCACAGGGTTATAAAATCATCAAAACATCACGGACAACTTTCGCGGCAACAGCCGTAGAAACCTCGCTTTTGTCATAATCCGGCGCCAATTCCACCACATCAGCACCCACAATATCAAATTTTGAAAAATATTTTAGCCATTCTCTAAGCTGGTGATAAGTAAAACCTCCTGCCTCCGGCGTACCGGTTCCGGACATAATTGACGGATCCAGAACGTCAAGGTCAATGGTCAAAAAGATTTTTTTATCCTTAAATCCGTCCAATCCGTCAAAAGAATCAATCAATGTTGAATATTTTTTCATCAAATCGAATTCTTCTTTTGTGCCGGAGCGGATTCCGATTTGTTTTATATTTTCAAAACCGGCAATTTCACCGATTCTTCTGATCACAGACGCGTGCGAATTTTTTTCGCCCAGATAATCATCCCTTAAATCAGTATGAGCATCAAAATGCACAACGCACAAATCCTTGAAACGCTTTTGACAAGCCTTAAATGCAGGCAAAGTAACAAGATGCTCTCCGCCTATACCTAAAAATTTCTTTCCGTCGGCATAAATTTCATCTACATTCTTTTCAATCAAATCTAAAGACGCCTGAGTGTTTCCAAGAGGAAATTCCAGCTCTCCCGCGTCAAAGAATTTTACGTCGTTCAAATCCTTGTCAAAATCCGGTGAATATTCCTCAAGCCCCCAGGAAGCCAACCTTATCCTTTCCGGCGCAAATCTGCTGCCCGGCCGATAAGAACAGGTGCCATCAAAAGGAAGTCCGACCATAACAATCTTAGCTTCATCATAAACGGACAGCGAACCCATCCAATCTTTGCTCAAAAAAGGTCCCGAAAGCATTAGCTTACCTTTTTAGAGTATAGGACAATCTTAATATTTCCGCCGAGAATATTTCTATCTCTCTCATAAGGGATAATTTCGAGCTTAGAAATATTTATCAGGTAAGGATAATTGTAAATGTCCTGAAAATACGATTTGAGCTGGGAATATGTACCATAAAGCTGCATGCTGATTTCACATACATTGTATTCTGACTGAACATTTTGGTAAACAATGTCTTCCGCTGGAGCCATGTTATATGCAATCGAATACAGTTTCAATTTGTTGTATTTTGCAGCCTGAATAACATCCTCAAACATCACCCCGAAAGAAGACATTGCGTCAGAAGAGGGTGTATCATTTTTATAAATAGGTTTTGTGATAGCACTTTCTTTTTGCACATGTGCAGCTTTGGCAGATTCCAAATCAGCAATTTGCTGTTTTATTTGAGCAATCTGTTCTTTTGAACTATTCAAATCCTTATAGGAATTATAAGTACCGGTAATCGACGGTATCAAAAGATACAGCCCGTATATTGCCGCACAAATTATTATTGCCAATCCAATTGTTAAATTCTTATTCACTTATTTATCCTTTTCACTATTTATTAAAATGAAGTTAAATCCTGTAATTTAGGTATTGAAAGACCGCCTTTTGCTTCAGGTTCGCCACCTTCACCATCCGGGTTTTCAAGCAATTTTGCTGCTTCTTCAGCTGCTTTTGCCAGCATTGCCGCATAAGCAGGGTTGGTTAGGCTGAAAGTATATTGAGCATTCGAATCTTTTTCGATATCAATAGCTCCACCCATATCGTCAACTTTCAGCTCGGAAAGTATAAGATCAGACCCGGGAACAAGAGCTTTTACGCTGCGGTAGAAAAGATACAAATCATTTACCGATACAGTCTGACCGCTGATTTTATATGCGTCATTACCCTCGCCAATAAAGGTGTTAATCCAGACTTTTGCAGGGATTTCCGCCCCTAGCGCAGAGAAATATAGAACTTTATTTTTAGTAGTTTTATCTATTTGCTTTGCAGCAGCATAAATATCTATCTTATTTTTATCTTTTTGGAGCTTGCTGAGCTGTTCGTTTAAAGTCGCTATTTCCTGCTCATTTTGCCCTTTCTGAGAAGCGAAAGTTGCACCGATACCGCTTACAACTTTTTGACCGGCAAAACAGAGTCCTCCGACAATAGCCGCAATAATAACTCCATAAATCAAAATCTGATCGCCGGACATCTCAATTTCTTTACCCATAAGCTCAAAAGTAACAGAATCAGGAGCAGCTTTCTTTTCTGATGAGAGGAAATTGAGCTGCAACGCCCAGTTTCTTGCTGTATAAATGGCAGCACCGATAGATTCAGGAGTAATTGCATTCTGATAGTTAGGCAGAATGTTGAGGTTCACATCCATAATGGGCTGTTTTGCGAATTTATTGCATTCAAGGAACACAACATTAGCTCTTTGTCCGCTCATATGCAGTGCAAGAGCTTCTGCGCTGACATCATTTGTTTCACTTATAATTAAAAGCTTTTCTGTAGGATATTTTGCAAGGATAGCCGAAGCAGCCTGTGAAATAGCAACATAAACTTCATCACCGTTAAAGGCTTTAATAGCCATCGGGTCTTCAAAATATTCAATAACATTATGTTCAAGCATTGAGAACACAGAATAGCTGTTCTGGGATATCAAAAGGATATTCCAGTTCGGATCGCCAGCAACAAGCCCTTTTGTTATTTCAGTAAACTCAAGAGCTTTTATAAGTGACGAATTTGTATTTTCAATAGCAAGAAGATTTGCTCCGAGCTCTTCAAAAACCTGTTTGATATTGTTTACCATAGTTTCTTGAACAGCAGAGAAGAGAATATATCTATTGTCCGATTTATTGTTAGCATTAACTTCTACCCAGCTGACAACAGGGGGATTTTTCTTAAATATGTAATTCTGCTCAACATCAGAAGTCAAAGCAGTAGTTACACCTTCGTCATCCAGCACCGTAGGCAGAAAAGTATGCCCGAAAAATACGTTAGGCAGGTTTACAACAACATTTGCCTTGGACGGAAGAATTTTTAATTCCTGAAATAACTCATTGAGAACAATTCTAAAGGAATTAAAATCCTCGATTTCTCTTGTTTGAGGATTGTATTCCAGAGGGCGGTTTGCATATTTCAAAACCTGGTGGCTCCCCGGATCGACAACAATCATTTCCAATCCGACGTTTTGAGAAATAGAAACGCCGACATTAACTTTGTTACTTAAAGAAAATTTTGCTAATAATTCGTTTAAAAAATCACTCATCTATAATTCCAAATCTTTCATTGCATACAATTCTATGATTGACATTATATTATAGTATAATAATCATGGCAATAATTTAATACTAACGGATGAGAAAATGGATATTAATAATTACATATACGGCAGAAACAGTGTCATAGAGGCACTTAATTCACAAAGTAACAGAATTAACAAAATATTAATTTCCCAAAATGTTTCAAAAGATACAAGAATTAATGAAATAATTAAGCTCGCAAAAGAAAAGGGCGTGATATTCCAATTTGTGCCAAAAGAAAAGTTCAAAGACCTTTCAAATATGCCTCATCAGGGGATTGCGGCGTATGTTTCTCCCGTAAAGTACCATGACCTTGATGAATTTCTCTCACAAAAAGACAATAATAATTATAAAAAACTTGTAATACTCGACGGGGTGGAAGATCCTCACAATTTCGGAGCAATTGCCCGAACAGCGCTCTGTGCAGGCTTTGATGGAATTATTATTCCCTCAAGACGAAACGCACAGGTAAACGCAACCGTCGAAAAAACATCGGCTGGAGCCATTAACCACATCCCCGTAATACAGGTTAATAGCCTTTCAAGCACAATCGCAAAGCTCAAAGATAACGACTACTGGATAATTGCCGCAGACGCAAAAGGAAAAGATAATTACTTTGACGTTGATTTCACGAACATGAACATTGCTCTGATTATGGGAGGAGAAGAAACAGGTGTTTCAAAGGGCAATATGAAGCAATCAGATTTCATAGTAAAAATTCCAATGTTAAGAAATTTTAACTCTTTAAACGTTTCAAACGCAGCAGCAGCAATAATCTATGAAATTGTTCGTCAAAATATAAAAAACAAGGTTTAGAATTATTAAAAAGTGGGCATTAATAAAATATAAGGATAGAATTTTATTAATAGCCCGAATCAGGAGATACGATGGTAAACAAGACTGACAAATTTGCTAACGAAGAAGCAGAAACAGTTGAAAATGAAGAGGTTTCGCTGGAGGATTTGAACCAGCCGTCCGATGATGAAGACCTGATCATGTCGGTAGAAGAACCCAAAACCGAAGAAAGCGCCAGCACAGTCAATGCTGACGATTCTGTTAAAATTTATCTTCAACAGATTGGCAAAATCCCGCTTTTGACGGCCGAAGAAGAGCTTCATGTAGCAAAAGAAATTAAAGATAACAACTCTGAATCAGCTAAAGAAACCCTTATTAATGCAAATCTGAGGCTTGTTGTCAGCATTGCAAAAAAATACATCGGACGCGGCTTATCGTTCCTTGATTTGATTCAGGAGGGCAACATGGGGCTTATGAAAGCCGCTGAAAAGTTTGATTACGAAAAGGGTTACAAGTTTTCAACCTATGCGACATGGTGGATTCAACAGTCCATTACCCGCGCAATCGCTGACAAGTCCAGAATAATCAGGCTTCCTGTCCATATGATTGAAACATTAAGTAAAATTAAGAAAGTTACCGTAGATTTAACAACAGAAACGGGAAAAATCCCCTCAAAAGAGGAAATCGCGTACAAAGTCGGCATTCCTGTCAACAAACTTTCCGCACTGATAAAAGCTGCTCAATCCACCATAAGTATTGAAACGCCCGCAACAGTCAAGGACGAATCCTCAAAACTGGGCGATTTTATTGTCGATGAGAGCACAATTTCACCTGACACGAAAGTAACTCAGGAAAATCTCTTTG
Source organism: uncultured bacterium (assembly GCA_900547585.1). Taxonomy (GTDB): domain Bacteria; phylum Cyanobacteriota; class Vampirovibrionia; order Gastranaerophilales; family Gastranaerophilaceae; genus Spyradomonas. Next base: position 44,279 of record URHD01000002.1, read on the forward strand.
ATGACATAAGAAAAATGCTCAACCAGCTCAGTCCGAAAGAGCGTGATGTTCTAATTTTGAGATACGGGCTAAATGACGACGGAATGAGAAAAACCCTTGAAGAAATCGGCACCCGTTACGGTGTTTCGCGCGAAAGAATCCGCCAGATTGAAAATCGCGCTATCAGCAAGCTTAAAAAGTTATGCAAAAACAACAATCTTAATAAAAACTTAAAGAATTATTTTAATTAAAATAGTGTCAATGCGTAAAAATATTGATGTGTTCATTTTTCGACGCCTATGAGCGAAGCGAATCGAGCTAGAAAAATAAATACATCAATATTTTTGCTTTTGGAGCCCCCTGTGATTTTTGTATAAAAGAAAGAATTGCCCTCTAGCGGATATCCGCTAAACTAAGTATTTTAACTTTTCGATAAAATATGATATACTTATGAAAGAATTAGTTGTAATTATAGAAAGAGTTTATGCTGCAGTTAAAATATAATAAAGGATTTAGTACTACTGAAACATTGACAGTATTTGTCATCGTTATAATAATAGGTGCACTGATTATTTCCGGTCTTATCCACAATGCTCAAAGGCTCGAAACAGTCAGCCAGGTAAAAAAGGCATATAACACTTTCAACAAAGCTTACAATCTCGCAAAAATGCAAGAAGGCGGCCCTGAAAGCTGGGCAAGAACGAAATATCCGGTGATTGACTATTACAAAGTTCTTAAAAAATACGTAAGAATTACACACATGGATATCCCTGCGCATCTTTCCGGCTTGATTTATTACGGAATCGGCGGAGACCAGGAAGTTTACGTTTCCAGGAATGAAGCTGTTCTCGGACGCCTCGAAGACGGTTCTATTATCAGAATCGCAAACATAAATCCCCGCTGCAACTCCGTTCACGGCTCCTCTACCGCGCTTAGAAATGTATGCGGCGAATTGTTTATCCAAATCAGGGATATAAACGGAAATGTCACCTTAACAAATTCAATTCTCGGAAAAAATACCTTTGTATTCTATATTACAACCGAAGGCTTTGTCCCTGTAGGCTCAAAAGGCAGCAAAGAAGACGCACAATATATGTGCAGCAAGTCAAACAACCTCAAAACAGACAGCAGAAGCTGTACAGCCTGGGCTTTGCAAAAAGAAAATCTTGACTACCTTTCCCGCCAGATTAAATGGGACTAAAATAATCAGTTTTCACAGCTCATGTAACCGAGAATGCTGAACGCCGTAATCTTTTCGTCTGAAATGTTCAGCCATTCATATTTTGGACTGTCAACATTGCAACTGCATTCATCAAAATGATGACATATTGTTGCATCTTTGAGCGTCAAAATATGTTTAATCATCTCGTGTTTATCACGTACAAAGGTGCCATAAATCTTGAAAGTTTCGGTAAAAACAACGATTTCCGTAACTCCGCCCGTCATATCCGACACTTTGATGATTTTTTCAATAATATCTGACATAAAAACCTCCTTTTATTAATTTTTCTTAATTATAAAAGGAGGTTTTAGAAATTTTATCCGTAAAACGGCTAATTTTACGGAGTAAAATCCGATTCCGTACGGATTGCCCCTAATACAGCCCCTACGCAGCACTTCGCCCGAAGAAAAATCTTCTTTTAGTACTGACTGAGCTTGTTTTCGATAATTTCGACTTCATTTCCGTCAGGGTCTTTTATAAATGCTATTTTTAACCCTGTTCCCTCAAGCACAAAAGGCTCATACAAATAGCCATAACCCATTTTTTGGAGTTTTTGGGTAAATTCATCAAAGGACTCTGTTTCAAAAGCAAAATGCCCGAAAGCATCACCGTTTTTGTAACCATCTAGAGGCGTATCAAAGTTTTCGGTCAGCTCAATTTGCACATTGCCGTATCCGTCAGCAAGATAATGCAGCCTACAATCGTCCAAATCCATTGTTTTGACCTCTTTTAAGCCCAAAAGCTCGCCATAAAAACGCATTGATTCAGCATAATCTTTAACTCTTATCATTATATGAAGCAATCTCATGATTTTTCCTCCTAGTTTCCAATCGGGTTAATTATATCATATCATTGTAATTTTTGTTTTAACTGATATATTTAAGTAGGGTTAAATTTATGCAAAATATACTTTTTATAATCGACGAACTAGAACTGAAATACTTTGAATTTAACGATCTTGTGACCAATCACTGGCTCATCAAAGAATTTCTCGACAGGGGCTACAAGGTCTGTATTTCCACAAAAAACAGGCTATTAATTGAAAACGCAAAAGGAACAGCGCTGTATTTTGATTCTTTTGCAAAAAACGGCGATATTTTCTACGAAAAAATCGAGAAAAAAGGGCTGATTAACGATTTTGACGTTGTATTTTTCCGTCCTGACCCGCCAGTCGACGTAAATTACATAAATGCCTGCTACGTATTCGATTTCGTGGACAAGGAAAGAACCCTTGTAATAAATGACCCCTGTGCGGTGCGAAATTTCAATGAAAAACTCCATCTTAACTATTTTCCACAATATGCGCCCGAAAATATTGTAACCTCCTCAAAAGAAGAGATAAAAAGTTTTGTAAATAAGGTTCAAAATGCAATAATAAAGCCATTAAACAGATGTTTTGGCAGCGGAGTTTATTTTCTTCACGCAGGCGACCCTAATATTAACTCAATCATCGGCTCGCTCACAGAAGACGGAAAAACAGCGGTTATGGTACAAAAATACCTCGACAAAGCCATCCACGGCGACAAAAGAGTGTTGATTTTTAACGATTTTGTTTTCGACGAATGCGTAAGAAAACTTCCGGGCAAAGATGACTTTAAATTCAACACTCATTCGGACAAATTCTTTGAAAGAACCGAACTTACGCCAAAAGAAAAGGAAATGGCGCTTGATGTTGCCTCAAAACTCTCAAAAATGGGACTTTATATGGTCGGGCTGGACGTTATTGACGAAAAAATAATAGAAATTAACGTCACAAGCCCCTGCTATTTCATAAGAGAAATAAACCATCTCGACCGGACAAACTTCCAAAACACCCTGATGTCACAAATAATTAACTTTATCAACTCAAAAACGGCAAAACTTTATGCTAAAACAAATAGCTGATACCCGAAATATCAACGATTTAGCCATCCTCACCGAAATATTCCGCTCTGGCTGCAAAACCGGCGAAAAAACAGGAATTGAGTTTGAAAAAATCGGCGTTTATTCTGACAGCCTTAAAGCCGTCAGGTATCCTGATATTGCGCGTTTTCTCCAGACTTATAAGAACGGAAACTGGAGCGGAGTTTATGAGGGGAACAATATTATCGGGCTGAAAAACGAAACAGGAACGATTTCGCTCGAACCCGGTTCACAGCTTGAAATAAGCCTGAACCCGCTTGATACTATCGCGGAAATTGAAAACAAAATCACAGAATATAACAAAATAACAGCCCAAATTGCCCAAAAAATGGGAATAATCTGGCTGGGCTACGGAATTCAGCCGCTTTCAACAAACAAAAATATCAAAATCATCCCCAAAAAACGCTACGAATACATGACCCGTTACCTGCCAACAGTGGCAAAAAAGCCGCTCGTAATGATGCGCGAAACCTCGGGCATTCAGACGGGGATTGATTATAAAAGCGAACAAGATGCAATGAAAAAACTGTCGCTTGCACTGAAACTTTCACCCATAATCAGCGCTGCATTTGCAAATTCCCCCGTTCGTAACGGAAAACTGACCGGCTACAAATCATACAGGGCATTCAGCTGGCTGCATACAGACAATGACCGCTGCGGCCTCGTAAGCTCAAAGCTTTTTGAGCGCGATTTTGAGTTTACATTTGAAGATTATGCAAAAATTTTGCTCAATGTGCCGATGATTTTCATTGAAAGAAAAGGAATTGGCGCAATTCCGGTCAAGAATCTTACCTTTTCACAGTTTCTAAGAGAGGGTTATGAGTGTTTCACTGCCCAAATCGAAGACTGGGAGCTCCATTTGAGCCTTTATTTTCCTGATGTAAGGCTAAAAAGCTATCTGGAAATCAGAAACCACGATAACCAGCGTTCTGAGCTAATCCCCGCGGTTCCTGCATTCTGGAAAGGGCTTTTATACTCCGAAGACGCTGCAAATGAGGCGATTGAACTGTTGAAACCGTTTTCGTACATAGATTTTGAATACATCAGGCGAAAAACCCCGAAATGCGGACTTTCAATTAACGTCAAGGGTTTCAGACTCGCACAAATCGCCACAGAAGCACTCAAAATCTCTCACCGCGCACTCAAAAAAGCAGGAATTGGCGAAGAAAAATACCTTGAACCACTTCTGGAGCTGACAAAAGAGGGCAAAACACCCGCTGATATAATTATTAACAAATGGGAAAACGGTTGGAATAAGGAATTGCAAAAACTTATCGAATATTCAACGCTGCGATAGCATTCAACATTGTAACCTTGAAATTGTTTCATGGGCTAACAAGTTGTGTCATGAAACATACTTTTACAAATTCTTGTATATTACGTTAACAAAACTAAACTTGTAAATCCATCCTTTTTTGCTTAAAATTAGGATTGTATGGGATTAAAAAGGAAGATTTATGTATAACGTTGCTATAATCGGTGCCGGCCCCGCCGGAATTTTTGCCGCTCTTGAAATTACAAAACTCAGACCTGACTGGAAAGTCGTAATCGTTGAAAAAGGCTTGAGAATTGAGCAGAGAAAATGCTTTTTAAGAGAAGGCTTTGAAAAATGCCCGAACTGCAAAAAATGCGGACTTTTATGCGGATGGGGCGGTGCAGGCGCGTTTTCTGACGGAAAATTAACGCTCACACCCGATGTTGGCGGCCATTTGACCGATTATCTCCCCAGAACTAAAGTTGAAGAACTCATAAAATATACGGACGATTTATATTTGAAATTCGGCGCAACAGACGAAGTTTTCGGCACAAATCGCGATGATTTTGCGGATATTGAACGCGCAGCAACGCTTGCAGAACTAAAACTCGTACATTCGCCCGTACGCCACCTTGGCACGGAAAGAAGCCTCGGCGTTTTGAAAAATATGCAGGATTATCTGGATGAAAGAGTCACAATCCTCAACAACAAAGTCGCTGACAGCCTTATTGTCCAAAATGAACAGGTAAAAGGCTTTGTCACGCAGGACGGCGAAAAGATTCTCGCAGAATATCTTATTATCGCACCAGGACGTGAGGGCGCAGACTGGCTCACCAAGGAATTTGCAAAGAATAAAATCGGAATGATTAACAACGCGGTTGATGTAGGGGTTCGTGTTGAGCTTCCGGCACCTGTGTTCCAGCCGATTACGGACAAATTGTACGAATCAAAGCTAATTTACCACTCTCCGACCTTCGGCGACGAGGTCAGAACTTTCTGCATGAACCCGTACGGTGAGGTTGTTGCAGAAAATTACAGCGGAATCGCAACAGTAAACGGCCACAGCTACGCAAACAAAAGAACAGCGAACACAAACTTCGCGCTTCTGGTAAGTGAAAAGTTCACAGAGCCGTTTAAAGAGCCGATTGCATACGGACAGCACGTCGCAAGGCTCGCAAACATGCTTTCGGGCGGAATTCTGGTGCAAAGATTCGGCGATTTGCTTGATGGACGCCGCTCAACCCCTGAAAGAATCAAAAGCAGCATAATCACCCCCACGCTCCAGTGCGCAACGCCGGGTGATTTGAGCCTTGTTCTCCCTTATCGTCAAATGACCGCAATTATTGAAATGCTTCAGGCTCTGGACAAAATCGCGCCGGGTGTGGCCTCAAGATACACTCTTTTGTATGGAATTGAGGTAAAATTCTACTCCGGACGCGTAAAACTCACAAAAGAGCTCGAAACCGAGCAGGTCAAAAACCTTTTCACAATCGGCGACGGCGCAGGCGTAACCAGAGGGCTGATTCAGGCATCAGCATCGGGCGTTCAGGTTGCACGAACGATTTGCGACAGATAATCGGGCATATCAGGCAATTTTTTAATGCAAAATATCGGACATATTTGCCCTGACAGCACGATTAATTTTCAATCCACAAAAACAGCGGAAGAATACGCAAAAAACGTCGTAGTAAAAGCTGCACGGCCAAAAATCCTTATGAAAAATCCCGAGGCAGCAAAAATATACACCGAGCAAAATCTAAATCTATACAACAAACTGCTTCAAGAATCCATTAGTGAAGCAGTAGCAAAAAATTGCATGAATTCTGGGTAAAATCAGCACGGAGTCTGGGCGTAGATTACTCTACGAATTTCAGCAATCTTACATAAATATGTTTATCGTCATATAACTATATCAAATCACTGCAAGGCAAAGATTTTATATATTTTTCCATGAATTGCCAGTCAGGTTCGTACTGCCCCTGCGAATTTTTGATTGCAGGAAGCTTTATATATTGTTTTTCAAAATGTTTTAAACGATACTGCCGCCCGTAATCAAAATGGCATGTTAATTTTTTCAAAACTGTAGCGATAAATAACGCACTATATCTGTTAAAGTCAGCAGAAACAGGCTTAATCGCAATAATATTGTCATCACAGAAGAATTTATTTTCTTCATAAAAAACATTTCCGAACATATCAAGCGTTATCCGGTTTTCAAACAAATCCATCCTCTCATCATGGGCGATATAACCGGCAACTCCGCCGTTTTTGAAACCCGCCGTAACAAGAGGAATTGAGCCATCGATTCGTTCTGCTTTTACAAGCCTGGTTCCTCTTTTATAATCAAATATTTTCGTGAGTTTGAACTCTTTCCACTCTATATTTCCATAATCCAAACATATATTTTCGCATTTGCCGGATAATTGCCTGATTTGTTGCGTAAATTCATCCCCGTAATAATTCAACAACAATTCAATCATTGAAATTTCATCAATATCTCTGTCCAGAAGCTCCTGACCCTCTTTTGCTTTAAAAACAAGATAATGCCTTATTGTATCAATAAAATCTTTTTCACATAAAGTTGAATAATCCGTCTTTGCATAGGCATATATTATCCATTCATCATTTTTTTTGATATGACGTTTAAGAGCGTTCTTATTCTCATCTGCCGGTGAAAAAGTCTTATAAGTTTTCAAAAAGCTCCTTTTTATATCTAACCACCTGTTATAAACATCCGAACGACCCTTATTTTTTGAAAGAACAAAGCCATCATCCGCCAAATCCATAAAGAGCACTTCATCATTTTCATAATCAAAAGCACGATGAGTTTCAAAAACAGCAATTGCCGTGTGTGCAGCTGCATTGGGTTGAAATAAATCGACAGGCATATTTATAACAGATTTCAAAGTATGTTTTTTAAGGATATTTTCTCGAAGCTTTTCATCCTTAAAATAAACACTCAAAGGCGCAATAATTATTCCGTAACGTGAACAATTGTCCAGAAGTTTAATTAAAAAAGTAATTTCTTTAGGTGTCGGATCCTCTTTGTTTTCTTTACCGCTATACGGTGGGTTAATAAACCCTACACTTGCCCCAAAATCTCTCAAAATTTCATCAGTGCGCTCATCATTTATTGAATCATAGTTAAAAATTGAAGATTTTCCATCTCCGCGAAACAACATATTGGAAATAGCGCAAATATACATCGTTGGATTTATTTCAAAACCGAGAAGCTGCTGCTCTATAACCTTTTTTATTGAGTCTTGTTTGTCAGACCTGCCGCTTTTGGATATCTTATTAATTATCGCATTCATCCCGGCAATCAAAAAAGCGCCCGTTCCGCAGCACAAATCAACTATTTTGTCATTTTCTTTTAAATCAATAAGCTCCGTAAACAAGGTTGTAATATGCCTCGGGGTTAAAACAATGCCCTTTTTTACGTTAGAAACGCCTGCATATTTTAAAAATTCTTCATAAAATTTGCCGATAATGTCATAATTTGATGTCGACGCAAAACCATTATTGAACAAAGGTATTACAGATGTCTGAAGTTCGTCAAGTATTTGTTTTAAAATATCACTATTGTTCAAAACGGTATCAGTTCTTAAAAAAGCAAGCTCAGTTTCCAGAACATCCAGCTTTTCAGCCGGAACCCCCTCTTTTTTCAAAATTTTTACGGCAGTAGTCAATAAATTACTTACCAGCGTGTCCGGTGAATAAGTTTTATAATGCTCGGGAAAATCATTATTGCACTTGCCCTTATGCAAACAAATCATAAGCGCAGATAGAAGCACCGGTCTTTTTTGAGAATCAATTGAACGCAGCAACTGATTTATCTTTTTACTTGCATTGCTAACCGACGCAATTGCTTTTTCTTCATCCAACGTATTAAATATTGCCAGAAACTGCGGCTCTGTCATAAAATTTGTAACCTGAGCCATTGAAATAATGCAATCTTTATCATAATCAATATTAAAACAATTGAATTTGTGCAAATATTCTTGTGACAAATCACCGCTAACAGCAATCCCGAGAATTTTCCAGTTATCAAAATACCCCCGCAGCCCGGATGGCAGATTTTGGTTCAAAAAGCGTGACAAATACCATCTAACTCCGCTAACAGCGCCTTTGGTTATATCAGGAACATCATGATCTTTTATATGCGGTTTTTCCTCAACAAGTATCAATAATTTTTCTGATTCATTGAGATAAATCCGGTCAGGAAAACCCGGTTTATTATTTTGACATTTAGAGGCATGAGAAAGAACTTTTTTGATTGCATCCGGAAAATTCGAACGGGCAGAAGACCAATCAGCCACCAAATAACCTAATTCCTGCAGTCTTCTATCCACAGATGGCGTAACGTCAAAATCAAGCCTTGGCATTTTGTCTCCCTCATGTGTCTATAGTTATAAGTTTACAAAAATAACACAAATATGGCAAATTATTTAAACAACGCTGACACAACGGCCTATGAAGCCTTAAAATCCTTGCCACCAACGATTTTCAACCGTCTTTGAGCGCCCTCGCCCACACTTTCTGAGGACAAATTGTGCTGTTCAACAAGCTCATGCTGCATTTTGCGAATCTGCGGGTTCTGAGGTGAAAGCTCAACATCAGTTTCACCATCCAAAACCTTTTGAATCGCCTCTTTTGTTTCATCCAGCGCACGTTCTTCCTCATCAATATATCCAGACGGCATTTCTTCATCGCCATCAGCTAACCCGAGCGCCTGTTTCAGGACTTTTTGCACCTGCGAGGTAGAATTTGAGCGCACATAATAAATCGGCAGCCTGTATTCATTTGCAATGCTCAAAATCTTGTTTCCGCCCTTTGCAAAGTTTTTGTGGCAAATAATTATGTCCGCATCATCAATATTTTTGGTCAATTCCGTATTCAAATTCAATCGCTCAATCGCTTTTTCAACAATTGTGCGACTGACCGCATAAATATAGATTTTTTTGAAGTTTTTGACCTGATTTACATACTGCTGGCGTGAAAAGCTGAATTTGAGGCTGTCATTTGCCATATTTATCTTTTCATCAAGCTTGTTTATCGTATCTACAAGCTTCGCCCCCTCAGAAACCCTATCCGTAACTGACTGGTCAACCTTTCTGATAACCGGTTTAATCGGCCAGCCTCTCAGAATGCAATCCACCGCCTCTGACGTGTTCGGATAAACAGCAAGCGTGTTTCTGTCGATGATTTCAATTACAATATCAAAAGTAGGCTGCTTTTCACGCTCAAGAACCGTTTTCTGGCAGGCTCTGCGCTTTGCCTCGTCATCTCCGAGGGTAACGGACTGAATTCCGCCGACCAAATCAGACAAAACAGGGTTTTTTATAAGATTTTCGAGCGAATTTCCATGCGCCGTGGCAATAAGCATTACGCCGCGCTCCGCAATTGTCCTCGCTGCCTGCGCTTCTGCTTCGGTGCCGATTTCATCGACGACAATTACCTCGGGCGTGTGGTTTTCGACCGCCTCAATCATAATATCTTTCTGGTGTTCGGGCTGTGTAACCTGCATTCTGCGGGCATGCCCGATAGCAGGGTGTGGAGTGTCGCCGTCGCCGGCAATTTCGTTCGAAGTATCAACAACTACGACCCTTTTGTGAAGTTCATCCGCAACAAGGCGTGAAATTTCTCTTAATTTTGTTGTTTTGCCTACACCCGGACGCCCTAAGAACAAAATACTTTTATTTTGTGTGACGAAATCCTTGATACAGGCGATGGTTCCAGTAACTACTCTCCCTATTCTGCACGTAAGACCTACGATTTTGCCCTGACGATTTCTGATGGCGCTGATTCTGTGGAGTGTGCCGGGGATTCCCGAGCGGTTGTCGTTTGTGAACTCCTGAACCCTGTCTGTAACGTACTTTATGTCCTCATCGACAATATTATCCTCGCCCAGATAATCAATGTTACCGTCCGAATGCCGAATTTCAGGCTGACGCCCCAAATCCAATACAAGTTCGATTACATCCGACAGCGCTTCCGCGTCTAAATATTTCGTAATCTTTGGTGGTAGAATCTCAATTAACCTATCCAGGTCACTGTGAAATTGTACGTTGCTCATATTATCCTTTCAATCGGCTGAAAACAGGGTTCGGCGCTATTGACATCTCCTTATCTAATGTACCTTACATGCTTATTATAACATTTTTTTGAAACAGGGGCATTAATATTACTACTACTTTTGTAGCAAATTTACATATCTTTATAAAAACAATCATAGCACCGCAAATTGTAAACATTTATTACTTTTTACTCCAAAACATTAAAGAAATCACTCCCTCCTGCCGATATTATACTTGTAGGTAAATGTTAAGGAGAAAACCATGGGATACGCATATTGGCCCGGTGCCTATACATTCAAAGATAAGTTAGGAATCCTGCTTCAGTACCTGAAAGATGAAATCGATTCCATTCTCAAAAAGATTAACAGCGAAAATTAAAAAAATCCCCTCAAAATCGAGGGGATTTTAGTTAAAAAGGCGCATGCCGCATCAGAGATGACAATAAAATTACGTATCATCGCCAATATTGCTAATGGGAACAGAAAGCAGCGAAAGGATAATCGAGCCGAACAATGCGCTCCAGAAACCATCCACGCTAAACCCGGGCGCAGCCCATCCGGCGAGCATAAGAAGCAGGGCATTCACTACGAGCGTAAAAAGCCCCAGCGTAAGGAAGTTTATCGGCAGAGTTATAAACATCAAAACCGGTTTTATGAAAGTATTTATCAAACCGATAATAATACTGACCAAAAGCGCTGCCCAGAAGCTGCTTACGCTGATTCCCGGGATAATCCATGCCACAAAAACAATCGCCAGTGAAAACAAAATCCATCTTACTAATAAATTCATACAAAAATCTCCTTTTGTTCTGATTTTGTACGAATTTTTCGCTGATTAAATTGCACGGTCGAGGAATTTCAGGTTAGTAATAAAAAGTTTGTATAAGAATACCTGAAATAATACTTATAAGAAGAAGAATTCCGGTAATTTTCAGGCTGTCTTTAAAAGAGGAGTTCTTTTTGTACAAAACAAGGAGCCCGAGGCCGGCGCCGGAGCACAAACCAGCGATTGCAGAGCCAAAGCCGATAGCACCTTTCATTAACATCAATGTAATGGCAATAGAAACCGCGCAGTTCGGTATCAAGCCGAAAAGCGCAGTTATAACAGGCTGAAAAATGCTGTCAGAAAGGAAATAATGACCCAGATTTTCCTCACCGCCAGCTCTAAAAACGCCATAGTTAATCAAAAGCGTAATTATAAGAACAAAAATAAACACATTCAAAGTATGCATAACCGGATGAAGCAGGATATCACGTTTTCTCGGACGCCCGACTTCGTGATTGCAGCAGCCATAGCCATGTTCGTCCTCTGGGGCGTCTTGCAGCGTTTTGGGCAGAGTTTTATCATTTTTTAAGAAAAAATCAACAGAATAACCCGCAATCAGCGCGATAGCAATCTTTGTAAACACAAGAGGAAGCACTAACGAAAGTTTTTCCGGCTCGCTCAACAGCACCGGCAGCGCCTCATCGGAGGTAGCCAGATAAACTGCCAGCAAAGTGCCACGGGTAATGAGTTTTTTTGTATAAAGTGTACTTGCAATAATAGAAAATCCGCACTGCGGCACAGATGCAGCCAGAGCGCCCAGAATCGGCCCTGATTTTTTCGAGGCGCTCACGATTTTGTACATTTTTCCCGAATAATAAAACTCGATTAATTCAATAACCAGAAAAACAACAAACAAAAATCCAAGCATATGAATGCTGTCCAAAACAGCGTCCAGCACCCAATCAGACAGGGGCATTTTTTCAACAAACCCGTCAACCGGCGAAAAAAGCCAATCATTAAACTTTACAAAGTATTCCAACAGCTTTATGAAAAATTCCTGCATTGCAAATATCCTTTTTTATTGATTATACTACCTTAAACCTCTTCATTGACAACATCTTCGCATGCGGATTCGTCCGCAGGAACCTTATTGTCCTTATATTTGAGGTATAAAAAGATATCAATTAGCAAAAAGGCCGTATTCAACAAATAAAGCCAGAAAACCCAGTCCATATTCTCCAAAACCTTATGTACAATCCCGCATGCATAACCGAGAAGAATCAAAAGTGAAAATTTGAGGCTTTTTCCGTGCACGCATTTGCATTTATAAGTTTTGAGCGCCGCAATCGGCCAGCTTGCTCCAAAACACACCATCATGCCCGCTTCAAAAATACTCATTTTTCCCCTCCTGTGTAATTTTATTTTTTAATATAATTTTACCTCCTGAAACTCATATTAAAAGAAATTTTTCGCTTTCTGTCACCGCCGAAAGCATAACAAAGAAGAAAACCATATACTTTCTGACCGGACAAAACAGCCAACAGAAAGTCTGATGACAAAAAACAAACATTATTCTTTCGACGAATAATTTTCCTATTTCATTTTGATATCATTCAAATACAAATGAAAATATAACATAAGATTTAGGAAATTAAGGCAATGATGATTTGTACACGAATTTTCAACACAATGTTTATAAAAAGGTTATCAGCAATTTTTATGATAATACTGCTAGGAATGCCTTCCTTTGCTGTTCCATGCCAGTGTGCAGAGTGCAGAGAAGAAATTCTTTGCGAACAATATCTTTTTCCAGAAAAAGATGCACCCTGCAATAAAGTTATAATAACAAATCTGAGAAACATAATCTGTAAAGGAAATGTTTTCAAAATAGTTTTTGATTGCAAATTCTGGTCTGACAAGCAAAAAGCAGGCGACAGGGTGAATTTTACAGTTCCTGAAGCAATTTACACGCAGGAGGGAACATTATTGATTCCGGCTTGCTCAAAAATAGTGGCAACAGTCATAAAAATAGAAAAACAGCGCAAATTTAACAAAAACGCAAGAGTTCACCTGAAATTTGAATGCCTTGTGCTTCCGGACGGCTCTGCAATTGCAATGAGTGCAAAACCTTTCACAAAAGACGGAACCCTGAAGGAAGGCCCCTGGATGACCGCAGGTAAACTCACCGCCTCTACATTAGGACTGGGTATTGCAGGCGCGGGAGCCGGTGTGGGATTTGCTTTCATCCCAAATCCCGCAAAAATCGGAACAGGACTGGCCATAGGCATTCCTGTTGGTTGCACGGTCGGATTAATAACAGGATTGCTTACTCCGGGGTTAAAATACCATGCAAAAGCCGGTGAAGCCATTAAAATAATACTTTGCGACGATTTATGTATAAAAAAAATGGAATGCAGCCAATAAAATATGGCAAAAAAAGTTTTTTACGGGACTTAAATCAAACAAAAAATACATTTTAACAAAGAAAAACTCCCGAAAATATGAAAATCCTGCCCGCAACACGCAATTTTACCGTCACACAACACCGCCCGATTATAAAAAGCACAAGAAACCCGCTTGAGCTTTACAAAATGATGGAAATGTACACGACTGAACGCAAAGAAAGGTTTCCTTACCTGAAAATATTTTTGAACTGCATTGATTCAATGGTTTTCAACTGCAAAA
>URHD01000003.1 GCA_900547585.1 uncultured bacterium
CGCATTTCTTATGATTTGCGGGCTTTTTGTTGATTAATTTAATTAACCTTTTTGCTGGTTCAAAACATGCTGGATTTTGTTCATTATTTCATCACCTTTGCTTTGCATATCAGAAACAATGTCCTCTGCTCGGTTTTGGATTTCTTTTACGGTCTTGTCAGCTTTGTCGTAGATGTCTTTTGAGCCTTTTGCGAGCATTTCTCTTGTTTCTTCACCTGACTGGGGCGCGAGAAGCAAGCCGATAACGCCGCCTACGACGCCGCCTACTATGAAACCTGCTAAAAATTTTCCTGTTGACATAATATTCTCCTTCTTGACTTTACCGCGGGTGCGGTAATTGTGTAATTATTTTCTTGCGAATGTTTTAAAGCCTTGAACCAGCCCTTTGAAGAATCCGCCTGACATTTTTCCCATACCGCCGACAAAAAGCCCGCCGATACCGAAAGCTGTTGTTAAAATCTTTCTTATTGTGTTGAATTTATCGTCTGCTGATTTTGCAACAGAATTGAGATTTGTCAGGGATGTTTTGAGTTCTCCTAAAATTGGTTCGATTTCTTTTTTTACCATACATGTTGTATCGTTTAAATTATTCGCGAGTTTATTCAGGTCGATAATCAGCTTGACCAGATAAATTCCAATAACTATTAAAAATAGCATTGCAACGAAAATTAAAAGTAACAAACCCAGTTGTAATGTTGTAGACATTTTATTCCCCCGTCAGATTAATGTAATTCGTAAGCCATATCTTCTTTTTCTCTGGCTTTTGCCATTTGTTTGGCTTTGATGTGGTCGTTTATTTTGTTGTATTGTTTTTCGAGCTTGTATTTCATCATATCGAGGGATTCAAGCGCCTGTTTTTTTGCTTCTTTTATTTCCGGAATCGCGTTTTGCGCAAATTCGTTAATAGCTTCTTTAAGCTCGGCTCTGGTTTCTTCACCTGATTTTGGTGCAAGCAGTATTCCTGCCGCTACACCGCCTAAAATACCGGCTAAAAGCCCTATACCAAATATAACATCATCCTCTTTTGACATAGTTGTTCTCCTGATTGTCTTAACTTGTTTTAGTATATCATTTTTTTCAAAATTTTACACCACTTATCGGGCTAAATAGCAAAAAAATAAATTCAGGGGTTTAATTTAAATATGAATATTTCGCCTTTTGTTGCTCATATCCCCAAATCAACAGGAGTTTCGCTGTCTTTTGGAAGCGTGGAGCGTTCTTATGCTGCTATGGGCTCTGACGGGAAGTACAGGAAAGTCATGAACAATTCCTGGGCTGTTCGCGGCGAACTCGACTGGAAAGCGAATGCGAAATTCTTCGGGGGCCATTTTAAGGACAAAGAAAAGGTTAATGTTTATTCGCTGGCATCTTCTGATGGCTCTGAGGCTTATATGCTTGCGATTTCGCTCATTGAAACGCTCGGGGAAAAGGAAGCTCAAAAATTTTTCCCAATAAAAGCGTTTGATAAGGACGAATATATTGTGGGGGTAGCCGGAAGCGGCAAATGGAACTTGATGGAAGCTGATTTACGCAATATTCTTGATTTGTTTCCGAATGCCGGCAAATATCTGAAAAAATCAGAAGTTCCGATGAAAATAAACAATGATAGTTTGTCAGAACAAACATCAACCTACGAGGTTTCGGACATTTTGAAGCGTGCTGTAAGGTTTGAAAAAGGTGATTTGTTGGAGGAAATAAAAAATATTGACGATGAGGATGGGAGTTCTCTCGTATTTTGCAGAAATGTCCTCCCTTATCTTGAATCGCTGAAAACCGCAACCGCGCAGCAAATTTCGAGTCTTTTGGGGTTATATTTGGAAGAGGGTAGCGTTTTTGTGACCGGAGGGTATGATTTGGAGCTTACGGATTTGAATAGAAATCTTTATTTACGCAATTTTAAGCACGTAAACAGAGGAAAATCGTCTTTTGTTTACATAAAAACGGATCCCTGGGCAGATTGTTAATAAATTCACTTGTCATAATATTTTTTTTATTATATTATTCGGTTACAGTTGAATTATGGCGGGTGTCGCCAAGCGGTTAAGGCCTCGGATTGTGGTTCCGATATTCGTGGGTTCGATCCCCATCACCCGCCCCATTTACAAATTGAGCTTCTGAATGAGGCTCTTTTTTAATTACTTAAGCAGTTTTTCCATCATAAAATTACCCAGAGCCACCCCGCCTCGCTCTACTCTCTGCTCTCGCAGAACAATATAACCTCTTTTTTCAAAAAACGGCCTTGCTGTGATTGAGGATTCTGTTCTAATCCTGCGAAACCCCTTTTGAAGCGCATATTTTTCTATTTCCTCCGCAATCAATGTGGCGGCACCTCGCCTCTGGTAATCTTTATGAACAAACAAAAAGTCAAAATATCCAAAATCATCAACAGAACCAAAACCGGTTATAATACTCCCTTTTTCAGCTACAATTGTGTAATTTTGCGATAGACGCACCCTCCAGGCCTGTAAATCATATTTTTCAGGTGCCCAGGCGTTTAATTGTGCTATATTATAATCTTTTGCATTGACAGAATGGACTGTGTTGTAAAACAGTTCATTAATTTTTAGGCAGTCTGGGGAATTGTATCTTCTTATTTTCATTTTACAATCCTAAATAAATTTTGATGAAAATCTATTAGATTCTCATTTTTAAGCCTCGTAAGCTCCCGTGATAGCGCGCTCCTGTTTGCACCCAGGAACTGTGCCATTTGCTCTCTGGAATAAGGTATTTCAAAAATATCTGTACCACATATTTGCTTTTGTCTAAGAAGCAGGGAAAAAATACGTTCACGGAGCGTCTTTTTGGAAAGTAGTTCGATTCTATCTTGCAACAACAGGTTCTTTGTTGCGATTACATTTATTAAATTCTCCAAAAGCTTTCTATGGAACGGGCAACTGTTTGTGCAAACGGATAAAATCCTGTTGAAATTCAAAAATAAAACTTTGGTTTCTTCTATTGCAGTCGCACAAACTTTACTTTTCACTTTTGTGCAGGCAAATGTTTCCGCAAAAGTTTCGTTTTTAGTAACCCTTGCGACAATTATTTCATTGCCTTCAAAATCGTTTTTCCTCAATTCTACGCGTCCGTATTCAACATAACCAACCGAGGTGACTTTATCACCAATATCAAATATAATTTCTCCTTTTGAAAAAGTCTTTGTGCCGGCTTGCAGGCACTTGAAGAGTTGATGCTTTTCTTGCTGCGTAATTCTGTCGAATATGTCCATAATTTTATCCCTTAATATTCGTTGCATGTGCAACGGATATTTTGATAATAGCAATTTATAATGCAATTAACAATATAAGGAGAAAATTATGAACAAAATGTTTTGCTTTCAGTGCGAACAAACCGCAAAATGCACAGGCTGCACACAAATTGGTGTTTGCGGCAAAACAGCAGATGTTGCAAATTTGCAGGATGAATTAACAAGTTCTTTAATAAAATTAGCAAATACACAGCCTAAAACAGATGAAAATACAGAAATATTGATAAAAGGGCTTTTTACAACAATTACAAATGTAAATTTTGACGCAAAAACCATTCAAGATGGTATCAATAACATTATAAATCAAGCCGGTGTAAAGGATTTTGATATTCAAAACGTGTGGAATTGCGAAGAGGATATTAGAAGCCTCAAATCTTTAATATTATTCGGGCTCAAAGGGATTGCGGCTTATGCTCATCACGCGAGAGTGCTCGGTTATAAAGATGCAGAGGTTGACAGCTTCTTTTATGAGGCTTTGCAAGCGATTTCAAAAGAGCTAACGGCAGAGGAACTGCTTTCTCTGGTGCTGAAAACCGGTGAAATCAACTTAAAATGCATGGAACTGCTCGACAGAGCAAATACTGAAACATACGGAAACCCCGTACCTGCAAAAGTTACAACCAACATTGAAAAAGGGCCTTTTATTGTCGTAACCGGGCATGATTTGAGGGATTTAGCATTACTTCTTGAACAAACTAAAGATAAAGGCATAAATATCTATACTCATGGCGAAATGCTGCCCTGCCACGCGTATCCCGAACTTAAAAAATATCCGCATTTAAAAGGGAATTTCGGGACTGCATGGCAAAATCAGCAAAAAGAGTTCGATAACCTGCCCGGTGCCATACTTTTTACAACAAACTGCATAATGCCCGTAAAAAACAGCTATAAAGACCGCGTTTTTACAAGCTCTGTTGTTGAATACCCTGAATGTGTCCATATTGGCGATGATAAGGACTTTACGCAGGTTATTGAAAAGGCTCTGGAGCTGGGAGGTTATCACCAGGAACAAAAAATGACCGGTATAAATGGCGGAGATGTGCTGACAGTCGGATTCGGGCACAATACTGTTCTTTCAGTGGCTGATAAAGTAATAGATGCCGTCAAAAGCGGTGCATTGAAGCATATTTTCCTTGTTGGAGGCTGTGATGGAGCAAAGCCGGGCAGAAATTATTATACAGATTTTGTGAAAATGACGCCGGCAGACACTCTGGTATTGACGCTTGCTTGCGGAAAGTTCCGTTTTAATGACCTTGATTTGGGTGATATTGGGGGAATTCCAAGGCTTCTTGATATGGGGCAGTGTAACGACGCATATTCTGCAATCAAAGTCGCTGTTGAGCTTTCAAAGGCTTTTGGCTGCTCTGTGAACGAGCTTCCGTTGTCGCTGGTTCTTTCATGGTATGAGCAAAAAGCTGTTTGCATACTGCTGACGCTTTTATACCTCGGAATTGAGAATATAAGGCTCGGACCGACTTTGCCGGCATTTGTTTCGCCAAATGTTTTAAAAATTCTTGTTGATAAATTCAAAATTAAACCGATAACTGCACCTGAAGAGGACTTGAAAGCGATTCTCACCTAAAATAAAGAAACTCCGGCTTTTAAAGTCGGAGTTTCTTTAAATCTGTTTTTTGTCCGCCCTGTCAGCCAAAAATGTCGCGATAATCGGGATTATTATATAATAAATCCCGCCGAGAATCAGAACAGGCTTTGCAATTTTTATCCCCTCAATTTGTTTTTCAAGTTTAGGGTCGTTTTTGTTGATTTTTCTGAATTTTTCAATAAATTTTTCAGCCGGCTTATTCAGAGCGCTGTTTACTGCATAGCCTCCGGTCAAACAGAGCGCCGTTGAAATTATGGAGTTATAAATAAGCGGTTTTTTGCGGGATTCTTCTATTTGTTTGCTTTTTGCCGTCTGATGAACGAAAGAAGCGGTCAAAAGTATATCTGTCATTGAAATAATATGCTGCGCAAAATTCGTATCCGCAAATTTTTTCGCTGCTTTTTGTACAGGGTTTGTGTCGATTAATTTTCCTATTCCTTTTGCAATATTTTCGGTCATTGAGCCGTAAGCACCCTTAAATGAAAGCGGGGTATTTGCGACTCTTATTTTTGTTTTGTTCTCTTCTTTTTTCTTTAGGACTTTTTCCATAATCGGCGGGATAAGCGCACAGGTCAGGGCGGATTTGGGCACCGCAATAAGAAATCCAAGCCCCAGTTTAAAAATCTGGGTCGCAAACTGGTATTTTCTTGATTTGCCAAGCGTTTCAGCGCCTTCTTTCAGCGTTTTAATTGTATTTTTGTTCAAATATTTATTCGGACTTTCATCAATTTTCCTTATTGCCTTTGCAACGGGCGAGGAAGCGGCCAGCATTATCAAATATCCGGCTGCGCTGGAAGATAGTGACTTTGCGCAGGCGTATTTTTTGTTTTCTTTGTCAGTTTTCGGGGTTGACCAGATGGCCAGCGGACGGGCCACGGTTGAAAGCACCAAAGATGCGGTTGCTCCGAACAGAGAACCGTTTTCAGCTGCAAATTCCAAACCTTTTTTTAAAAGTTTGGAATTGTATACGCCCTTGAATGCGATATTATTATTTGTGTTTGAACTTATTTTCATCTATTTTAATTAGATAACACAAATAAAAAAAAGTAAAACGGAAGAATGGGCATAAAAGAGTTCGTAAAATATGAATTAAGCGGCTGGAAAAAAGGCGAAATCGCAGGGCTTTCAATTGTTTTTTTGATAATTTTTATAAACGCTTTTCTTGTAAAAGACAGCATTATCGCCGTAATTTCAGCAGTTTGCGGGATTTTATACACAACAATTGCAGGAAAAGGCAAGATTTCATGCTATATTTTCGGTCTTTGCGGAACTTCTTGCTACAGCTGGCTTTCTTTTGAGAATGCGCTGTGGGGAAATTTGCTTTTGTATATGGGATATTATCTCCCGATGCAAGTTTGGGGGCTTTTTGAGTGGAGCAGGCATTTAAAGCGCTCGACAAGAGAAATTGAAAAAACTCACCTCGCGCTAAAAGAACGTTTGAAGCTCGCTCTTTTGGCTCTTGCGGCAATTTCGGTTGCTGTCGCCATTTTGCGGTATTTTAATGACTCAACCCCCTTATTTGACGGGATAACAACGGTTCTTTCCGTCTTCGGAATGTATTTGACGGTGCGCAGGTGTATTGAGCAGTGGGTAATCTGGATGGTCGTGAACGGATTGTCCGCGCTGATGTGGCTGAACCTCGTTTTGCACGGTGCAAAAACATACTCAACTTTTATTATGTGGTGTGTTTATTTTGTGCTGGCTTTTTATTTTTATTTTTGCTGGCGGCGAGAGATGGAATTATAGTGAGTGCGTGCAGATTAGGGGATTTTCCTTTGAAGTGACTATGGAGGAGGGCTCAAAAATCGTCGAATAAGCAGAATTAAATGTTGCATGCCCGGGGGAATCGAAACGGAAAAGGAAAATCCCCTAACCTGCGCAAAACGTGGTTTTTGGGTAAATTATCCCCATTGATAATCAAAATGCCATCTTTCCGGCGTTTTTCTAAAATCGCCGCCCCAGCGCATGCCTATTGACTTTGCATAATCTCCGAGCTTTTTGTAATCTTCGTCAGTTCCGCCGATTATGTTTAAATCTACAGCTTTTCCCTCGCAATGGGCTGAACGTTTTGCGGCAAGGTGCGGTGTTGTTCTAATCAGATATTCCTGCTGCGCTTTTGTGCGGAATCCGCTGGTTATTTTTACATCTTTGCCCAGTACATTTTTTGCATAATCAAGCAAATCCATTGTTTTTTCCTGCATTTCAGGATTTAATTCCGAAATCTTTTTGGAATTGTCCGGAGCGTAGCTGTTATTTGTCCTATTGTAATCTAACGGGCGAAAATTCTCCGTAATTTCTGCTTTCGGAATATTGTATTCCATCATCCTGATGGAGTTAAAGAACATATTTTGAAATTCGTCAAAAGAGCTGTCAAAAGTGCTGAATGCCGGCAAAAAGTTCACCGGTGGCATAAAAAAGTTGAAAATCGGCGCAAAACCCGTATTTTGCATTGTTTGTGGCGCTGTTATCTGCGGTGTTTGGTTTAAAAAATTAATTTTTATTCCTGACATAATATTCCCTTAAATATCCCTTATATTTATAAACAAAATTTTTATATAGATATTGCTTTTTAAATGTGATATATTAAGATATGTTACAATTGAAATCCCCTCTCTTTGAGAGCACAATATTTATATGAAAAAATTTTGGACAATAGTTTTTTTCGCTTCACTGCTGATTATTAACACAAATTCGGCGGTCTATTCGGATGAAATTGGCTCACAACCCCCGCAGGAGCAAGCTCAAGAGGAAGAAGAACTTATGTTTGCTCCGATTGATTTGGATTTGAGTCAGGAGCGTGAGGAGGCGGTTAAAAAGTTCAAAATCAGGGTGGAATCAGACAGCAAGCCCAAGCAGGTTAAAAATTACCGCAAAAACTGGTACGATTCTAAATTTTACCGCTATCAGTATTATGCGGATTCAAAAAATCTACAGCCTTTGATTGCACCCGCTTCTTACGGAGCTTATCTGGAAACGGATTTGGATGACAATACCACAATTCAAGTAGGACAGTACAATCTTTCCTGGTACGATGGCGGGCCGATTAATTTTATAGGCAAAGCCGAATCCGATTTTGATGTCGGAGCTACAATGACCGGTCATGGCCGCAATTTTGATTATGCTGTCGGTATGTATACTGCTACTGATACGTTGAACAATTCCTACGGCGGGATTGTATCGACAAAACCCAAAAAAATCTGGCATTCAAAGGGCGATTTCAGCTTTGGAACCGGTCTTTATTCAAATGATTACGGTTCATATACAAAAAACACCGCAGGTTTCTTCACAAAATACAGACGGGGAAAATTTACTGTAAGCGGTCAGCTCGCGCAGAATACTTATTCAAACAATTCAACAAATCCGCAGAGTTTTCATGTGACCCACCAGTATCAAATTAATGACCATCTGATGATTAGGGGAAAAATGGTTAAGGAATTGAATTCTGATTACAGTCAGGATGAATTATCGCTTAGATTCAGTCCCTCATTTAAAAATGATGCGTTTTTTGTGGAGCTTTCTTCTTCACAAATAAACACTTTGAATAACAATGTTCAGCAGCGCTTCAAAATTATGACAAATATCAATTTTTAAAATATCCGGATGAAAAATCCGAAATATTTTCGCCTACTTAACTGTATCTTCAAAATATTTGATAATATTTTCGTTATACCTGTCGTCTTTAGTTGAAAATGGCAGAACCTCTACGCCCAGCTGCTTTTTCATGCTGCTTATGACCGACATTATTTTTGATTTTGGAGTGAGGTCGATTTTTGTTGCTATTACAACCGAATTCAGTCCGTGAAATTTAATCCATTCGTGCATTTGGAGGTCATTTTTCTGGATTTCATGGCGCGAATCTATGAATTGCACAAGCAGTTTCAGCGGTTCGCGTTTTAGCAGGTATTCTTCAAGGTTTTTCTGCCATTTTGCCTGCATTTCTTTTGAAACCGCAGCATAACCATACCCCGGTAAATCCGCAACCATATATTTTCCGTCAAATTCAAAAAGATTTATAAGACGTGTTTTTCCGGGCTTGTTGCTTGTTTTTGCGAGTTTTCCCTGATTTGTAATTCCGTTTATAAACGAAGATTTTCCCACGTTAGAACGGCCCAGCAGTGCGATTTCGGGCAGGTTGAAATTAGGGCACTGGGAGAGTTTTTCAGCGCTGATTATAAACTTTGCTTTTTTTACTATCATTGATACATTTCTTTTTGTACAGAACGCTCGTCAAAAGGTTATAAACCTGAGGCGAATTATACACGTTAATTTGTGCGGCTTCAGGCGAAAGATTAAACTGAATCCTGCTTTTTAAGTTTTTTTCCGGTGATTCAACATGACAAATTTGTATTATCCGGTCTCGAATAATACTTAGGGGTTGTGATAAAAACAGTTCAAAAGTTTTAAACACGTTCATTATGTCTGCAATGATAACAGACTAAATTTTTAATTTCAATTGTACGGGCCAATTTTAAATGGTATTTTTTACAATTCAAAAAGAATTATGCGTTGAAATTCAACGTATGAGCAGATTTTACGTTAGTCTGCAAGAGTTTCTGGATGCTTTCCAATTCAGCTGCAGCTGCTTGCTGTTGAGTTTCAAGGTTTTTCTGTTGGAGTTCAAGCTGCTGATCCATCAACTGCAATCTTTTAACTGCAGGATCAGATTCCCAGTCAGCACCGATTAATGAGCTTGTTTGATAAGCTATGTTCTGTCTTTTGTTGCTGATGTTCATGATTGAATACTCTAAATTGCTCTT
This sequence comes from uncultured bacterium, assembly GCA_900547585.1. Lineage (GTDB taxonomy): Bacteria > Cyanobacteriota > Vampirovibrionia > Gastranaerophilales > Gastranaerophilaceae > Spyradomonas. Next base: position 9,626 of record URHD01000003.1, read on the forward strand.
GTACTGGGTAAGAGTGAGTAATCTCGTGTTGATAGCGCAATAAGTTGCTCCCATTTTTTGCTCTCCTTTGAATTTAGTCTAGTGGTACGGGTTGGTGGTTAAAAGTAGGTATTTTTGTTTGTTTTGTTTGAATTTTCTCTCTTGTATATATATAAAGTAATTTGATGTTATAAAATTGCTATATTTGTTATATATTGATTAACAATTCTTAACATAACAAGAAAACGCCCGTAAAATGAGCGTTTTCTACTGATGATATTTTTATTTAATATATACGGTTTTGAATTTTGGTATATACTTTGTGAATATTATTTATTTAGTGCTGCATCAAGAGCAGCTTCCAGAGAGGCAATTTTTGCTTCAAGAACTTTGATTTTCGCGCTATCAGCCTCACTTTTAACTGAAATGTTCTCGTTTTTCTTCTGGTAGGCTTTGCAAAGGTCTGTGACGTTGCTTTTTAGCACAATTGCATATAAAAAGCCTGCCATATTAGCAAAAAGCCCCAGCATAAGTGTAAATATACCCAGAGATATAGTGTAATTTGCATGATTGAACATGCAGGTGTAAGTTACGCTGTTTGAGAAATTTGTCCACGCAAACAGGACAATCAATGCGTTAAAAATTATAAATAATATCAAAAAAAGGTTTTTCATTTTGTGCTCCTTAAATAATTCAATACTTTAATTATATCATCATCAAAATCAGTGGAAATTGACCTTTCCTCCCCGTCAGCCGGAGAGACAAAGGTCAGGGAATATGCCTGAAGCGCCTGTTCTGTAGTTTTTACGGGGATTTTTGCGCCGCCGTAGAAGCTGTCATTTACAATAGGGTGCCTGATATGCGCCATATGAACTCGAATCTGGTGAGTTCTGCCGGTTTCGAGCTTTATGTCGAGCAGAGTGTATCCTTTGAACCGCTCAGCTACCCTGTAATGCGTTATTGCAGATTTTCCGCCGGCACAGACCGCCATTTTTTCAGGTTTTGTCGGGTGTCTGCCGATGTTTGTGCTGATTGTGCCTTCTTCATTTTCAAAATTTCCGCTAACAACCGCATAATAGCGTTTTTCAATGGTTCTATTTTGCATTTGTGACTTGAGATTTTCGTATGAATCGTTTGTTTTGGCGATAAGTAGCAGTCCCGAAGTGTTTCTGTCCAATCTATGGACGATTCCGGGTCGAAATTCTCCGTTGCAGTCCGAAAGTGTTTTAAAATGGTACAAAAGCGCGTTCACAAGCGTACCTGTGGTTTCTTTTGCTGTTGGGTGTGTGAGCATGTTTTTGGGTTTTAGGATTACAGCGCATTTTTCGTCTTCGTAAAGAATTTTAAGGGGTAGATTTTCGGGCAGAATTTTAATTTTAGCCGATTCTTCGATTGATATATCAATTTCATCATCAATTTTCAGTATTTTTGACGGTTTTGTTTCAGCTTTGTTCACGAGGATGCTGCCGTTTTTTATTTCTTTCTGAATGCGGCTTCGGGAAATGTCGGGATAAAGCGTGCAAAGCAAAGAATCCAGCCTTTCGCCTGCTTCTTCGGGGGTTATGATGATTTTATTCTGTTTTTTTGTGCTCATTATTGAATAGTATATTACAAATTACGAGAAATGCCCCGATATTGATAAAAACATCGGAAAGATTGAAAATAGGGAATGTTACAAAGTTCAGCCGTATATAATCTGTCACAAATCCGTCAATAATCCTTTCAAAAAGATTGCAAAAAACTCCGGCAAGCATGAACGCGTACAGGATTAAATCAGGGTATTTAATTTTGTTTATTATTCCGAGAATAAAGCTCAAAAACGCAACAAGAATAATAACGGAAATCACAATAAGAAATGTTGTATGCCGTTGAAAAAGGCTGAAAGCGGCACCTGTGTTTTTAACGTATTCTATTGAAATCAGCCCGAAGTTGGTACCGTCATAACCGGAAATCAAAAAATCCCTGACAGCATAAGAAACAGCCCCGAGAATCAGAATCAATATTAAAAATATAAATATTTTTATATACGAACGGTTCATTTAGCCTGCTTCTCCGGCAGAGAGGGGAGCGAGAGGTTTACGCGGCTTGTTAAAAAGGCGATTCCGACGATGTTCACTTCCACATTTTTATTTGTAATATTTGTTTTGGCGATTCCTATGGATGCAACTGCATTTTCGTTGTTTTTGTTGGAATTTGCTTTCAAAATCCTCTCCTGAATGCCGTCGCTTTTCACTGTTCTGAATACTTCTTCTGCTTTTTGCGCGGGAAATGTGATTTCTTCATTGTTTATGGACACCAGCGCGATGTATTCTTTGGGAACGTCAATACGTACTATTGAGCTGTATTCCTGTGCCGCATTGGCAAGCGGAGGAGCATCAATTTTCATTGTAATTTCTTTTGCAACTCCGTATTTTAATGCGGTTTTTTCGTCGATAATATAATCTGAAACGATTTTCCAACCTGTATAGAATTTTTTCAGGTAATAAACGGTCAGGGCGTTTGATTCTATATAGCCGTTTCCGTTAAGATAATCAACTTTTGAGTTGGATTCGCCTTCGATAGTTTCTTTTACCAGAACGGTTGCATTTTGATAGTCGCTGTTTAATGACAGGACTTTCATGTCGTATTTTGCGTTTGGATATGCTTTCCAGGAGTCGGAAGCCAGTTCTTTGAGCTTTGCTTTGTCAAATTTATCAGCGCTCAAATAGCTGTCATCGTACATATCCATGAGTTTATCGAGGTTTTTTGAGTTATTGAGTTTTCCATAGTTCTCAAAAAACTCTTTCAGCTCGTTTGTTGTGGAATAATTTGCGTTTTCAGCTGTTATAACACCTTTGAGCTTTGCAGCAAAAGCGTGTGTCGGGCTGAATGCCGGCATAATTAGCGCCAGAAGCGTGATTGTAAATATAAATTTATTAATTCTTTTCAAAATTCTCTTCCGTTTATCTAGTCTAATTTCTATTCAATGGTTATTATATAATAAATTTAATAAAAATTCTTTTTTGTTATAATTTTGTTGTAATTAACTGCAAAACTGCGCTAAACAATCTGAATTTAGAGGTTTTTATGCTATTAACAATCGATATAGGAAATACATCAACGACAATAGGTCTATTTGACGGTGAAAAACTCGCCGAAACCTGGTCAATAGCTACTGAAGCAAGGCGTTCGGAGGATGAAATCGGGATTTTGCTGATTAATCTTTTGCGGCTGCACAATTATGAGGGTCAAATTACAGATATTTCAATTTGCAGCGTTGTTGTGCCTTTGACAGAGCGGTTTAAGAACGCACTTGTTAAATATCTGGGCATAAAACCTTATGTTGTGTCGAACAAAACCGCAAAACTGTTGAAATTTAATGTTGATTTTCCGGAAGAGGTCGGACCGGACAGGATTGTGAATGCTTTTGCCGCATACAGCCTTTTCAAAAAGACCTGCATTGTGGTCGATTTTGGTACAGCCACTTCTTTTGATATTGTGAATGGTGATGGGGCGTTTTTGGGCGGTGTTATCTGCGCGGGGATGAAAATTCAGGCAGAAAGCCTGAAAAGTTTCACCTCAAAACTGCCTTTGATAAAAATTGAATCTTCAAAAAATGCAATCGGTAAAAATACCATCGATGCAATGCTTTCAGGAATTGTCAGAGGTCAGGCGAAAATGGTTGAGGGGCTTTTGGCTGATTGTGAAAAAGAACTGGGTGAAAAACCTGTTATTATTGCGACTGGCGGATATGCAGAGATTGTTTCAAGGTACATGGAGAGAAAATTTGACCTTATAAGCCCTTATTTGACGCTTGACGGGCTGAAACTGATTTATGACAGTCATGTGTCTGTTGGTGCTTAGCGGGAAAGTGCAGATAGTCAGGAAATTCTCTTTTGCGTTCCGATTCCCCCGGGCATTTGCCATTATATGCCTTTAATTAGCGATTTTTGAGCCCTCCTCCATAGTCACTCCAAAGAGAATTTCCTGACTATCTGCTTTGCATGCTCATTCGGAGTAAAAAGTAATCATTTTTCGACGCCTATGAACGAAGTGAATCGAGCTAGAAAAATGATTTTTCATAACTTTTTACGCTTCATCACCAATCGTATACTCGCAAAAAGTCAAAAAGTCAAAAAAAAAAAGAGCCTTGCGGCTCAGAATGTTGTGTTTTTTCCTCGTTAGTGTGTGGTAGGTTTCTCAATCTCTAATTTTTATTCCTCGTATATATATAAAAAATATACACGTGAAATAATTGCCCATTTTGAGGAAAATTGTTAAGAAATATTAATTATTCTTCGTCTTCGTCAGAATCATCGAGCGATTCTATAAATTCAACGACCCTGTTGAACTCGTCATCGCTTTCAATCATCTCAAATATATATTCTTCGCCGTCTTTTGTAAGACGCATAAGGACAACTTCCTTTTCTTCGTCCTGTTTTTCTTCATGAGGGAGCAGGAGGCCGTATTCTTTGTCCTCAAACTCAACAATATCGATTAATTCAAATTTTACGACATTGCCGTCTTCATCGATTGTCTCAATCAGCTGATCTTCCATATCTTCGGGTTTTGCCATTTGTTTCTCGCTTTCTATGCTTTGTCTAAATATTGCTGTAGTATTATGCACGCACTTTTCAGGTCAACAAGACCCTTGTTTTTCGTGTATTTCTTGCCTTGAAGCGCAAGGATGCCCTCTGCCTGGCGACTTGTCAGCCTTTCGTCTTCAAAAATTATCTCGTAATCGTCTTTTAACAGGTTTGCAAAGTTCATGCAATCCTCTGCCTGCGGCCCGAGTGTGCCGTTCATGTTTTTGGGCAGCCCGATGACGATTTTTTGGACGTTATTTTGGGTGCAAATCTCTTTTATTTTTGAGATTGCTTCCTGCTCGGGCTGGCGGTTGATAGTTTCAAGCGGCTGGGCGCTGAAAAGCACGCTCAGGGCAATTCCGATTCTTTTTGTGCCGACATCCAGTCCCATTATTCTATTCATGCTCAACCCAGTTTTCTTCTATCTTTTTGAGAATTGATTCTACAAAATTTATGTCTATTTTTTTTCTTTCTTCTTCGCGCTTTTTGGTGAAAATCGACGCTGCGGCGCTCTGTGAATAAAATTGCTCTTTTTTGTTTAGAAAATGTTCATAAACGCTCTTTTTAATGATGTTTTCGTAGAATTTTGTCATGTATTCACCGTTTTGCGAAAGCGAAAACAACATATCCGCATCAATATCATGCCCCTCTGCCCTCAAAAGGTAAGACATCAGTTTTAAACGGTAGTCAATTGTCTTTTTTAGCTCCTGCGTGAAAATTTCATCAGCAGGGAGCGGATTTTTGAAATATTCTTCGGGATTCTCGTTAAATTTCTCCAGAAATGCATTGAAAAGTTCGTTTTTATCAAAAAACCACTTATCAAAATACCCTTTTTCATACAGTTGCCTTAAAAGAAAATCATTCAGCCCGATTGTGCGTGCATTCTGCGTCAAATCAAATTCTTTGTACTGAATATCAAAAGTTATCGTTCTCCAGGCTGCATACTCATAAGGCATTTCATCAAACATCAGGCGTGAAGTTTTTTCTGCATTTATTAGCAAAAATTTGCAAAATTCCGGTGAAATTTCAATAATTTCGTCATTTGCAAAGAATTTTGAAGTAATTCTGCCAAATTCCGAATCAGAAATTTCATTGAATCCGAAACAATCCACAATTCCGTCAATATCGTTGATTACAACAGAAAACATCTGGATTAGTTCTTCGTCGTTTTTTCTTGAGAAAATAACGCCGATATTTCCATGCCCGTCTGGAAGATTTGTAAAACACCTGTAAACCGGCGATTTTGCGAGGATTTCTGCGTAAAATTTGTCTGTGTTGTCTTCTTTTATTCCGGAAAGTTTTAGCATGTTTATGCTTTTTTGCGCGTGTGCCTTGACTTTTAGGTCATTTACGTTTTCAAGAACATAATTCAGCGTGCGTAGCCCAAGTTCTGATTTTGACTCGCCAATATTCTTTATTGCGTCAAAAGCCAGCTCTGAGCAGGGTTTTGCAATGATTAGCGGGGCAAGAATATTAGCCAGATTGTCGCCATCATAGTCATTGTTGAGTGAATCAAGCAGCATTTTCCCCTCTCTGAGTGGCAGTGCATTTATAAAATCAAGAAAATCAATCTGCGCCTCCGGATTCAATATTGCGCTGGCTAGGAGCCTTGTTGTATCTGCATCAATTATTTCCTCGGGGTTTTGCAGGTATTGCAGGTAATCATCGTAATTCAAATGGTTACCAAAAGCCCTTAAAACATTAATTATTTGTGATTTTATTTTGTCGCTAAGCGCCGGATTTGCCAGTTCTGCGAGCAGTGCGGTTTCTGTCTGGTTTTTGTCGGCAAGCTCATGCAAAAGACAAAAAATAATCTGGCACCGTTCTTCGGGATTCTCTTTTTTGAGCTCTTTTGCCAGAATTTCGAGAATTGCCTCTCTGTCTTCAATATCACGCAGCGAATCAATAACCTCCATTGCCGACTGCGCAGAGCGGTTCGCCGGATTCATAAGCTCCGTAATGGAGGAAAGAAGTCTTGCGCGAATTTGAAGTTTTGATACTGCCATTATTTAAACTTTACTCCAAAATGCATCGAGAATTTTTTGTGCTTCGCCGGAAGGCATTTTATTTTCCAAAATAAGGTATTGAACGGCAATCATCGTGCATTCCGAGCAAATGCTGACGCCCGGGCCTTTTACCATTTTTACTACCTGCGTATTCGGTCGTCCGCAAAAGCTGCAATAAACCAAATCCTGCGGTTGTTCCTGCTCATGTTCGTGTTCTTCATGTTTTTTGCTGCGGCTGTTTAAGGACACAACCTTTTCTTCATTATCTGACATTGGTTTACCTTTTCTTTTTAAGACTACATCAAATATTGTATCTTATTTTAATCAGGTTGCCAAATTTTTTTATTTTGTATATTATGTTGTAAACTTTTAAATATGTCTTCCGTTTTTTAAGCGGAAAACTTGCTTATAAAGCAAGCAGCAGGATATTTGGAGAGATTTCTTTATGAAAAAAGTTATATTGCTAATTACGGTGTTGTTTGTATCGGTCATAAGCACAGCTTGTATAAATAATCTGGCTGTTCAGGAGCTCAACAATAAGGCAAAAGCATATCTTGAAGCCGGTGAAACAGATAAAGCCATCTGCCGCCTGCGCTCAAGCATTGATTTGGATACAAATATCTTTGAAACCCATTATAATTTAGGTGTTGCGCTCATCCAGAATAAAGAATATGAAGAAGCGCAAAAATCTCTCGAAAATGCTGTTAATTTAAAACCGGATTACCCGGATACTTATTATTCTCTGGCGCTTTCCTTGCAAGAACAGGCGTATGCGCTTGCTAATCCGGCTTCTGATGATGAAGAAGCTTCTGTTTTAACTGAAGAAGCTGAAAATACCGATATTTCTTCAGAAGAAGCTCCGGCTAAAGAACTTACTGAAACGCAAAAACAAGAAATCGTAGAAAAATTCAATCTCGCTATTGAAAATTACAATAAATATCTTTCCAAAAAGCCTGACGCAAAAGACAAAGAAAGTATTGCTTCTCAGGTTGCAACTTTGACGGAAGAAATCAAAAAATACAATTCACAACCGGAAACCGAAGCGGAATAATGCAGTCGCCTCCGTCTTCAATAATTTTTTCAATAGGCGGGTTTCATCTTCATTATTATGGTTTGATAATGTTTTTCGCAATTCTTTCTGCTATTTTGACCATGCGATTTGTTGTGAAAAAATTCTATAAAGATGTTGATACCTCGGTTTTGTTGGATATTTTGCCGCCTATTCTCCTTTGCGCAATACTCGGAGCCCGAATTTATTATGTTGTATTGGATTTTTCTTATTATTCAAAGCATGCGGGTGAAATTTTTGCGGTTTGGAACGGCGGAATCTCAATCCATGGCGCCCTGATAGGCGGAATCCTCTGCGGATTGTGGCTGGCGTATAAGAAAAACTTCTCTTTTCTGAGATATGCAGATATTTTTGCTTACGGGCTTTTGATCGGGCAGGCTGTGGGGCGTTTGGGCAACTATTTTAACTGCGAAGCATTCGGGATGCCCACACTGCTCCCCTGGGGGCTTTATATTCCCGAATCACACAGACCTTTTGAATATTATCAGTATTCTTATTTCCATCCGACTTTCTTATACGAGATTATCTGGAATCTGCTTGTTTTTGCCATGCTGATTTTCCTTACAAAAAAAAGAACCTACCCTGTCGGTACGGTATTTTTCGGCTATCTTGTTTTGTATTCTCTCGGGCGCTTTTTTATTGAATTTTTGCGTGTTGACAGTGTTTTAGACATAGGAAATGTGCCTGTTGCACAAATTGTTTGTGTTATTGCTGCTGTTGCGGGCGTTTCCGGCATAATTTGGGTTAACCGAAAAAAATAATTGCAACCGATTCTTTTCTTTGTATAATTATTAGGCTAAACGTTTTTACATGCTCTGTATAGATTTTTGTAACATTAATGACATGTCTATAACATAGTAAAATCAACGGTTTTTAAATTTTTTGTTAATTTTTCTTAACATTTGTTGACGAATTTAGCAATTATTTTTATTCACAAGATTTATGTAATCACGTCCCCACATATTAACAAGCAAGGAGTAGGAAAGTCGATGAACATTAAATTAAACAATGTAAACATTCTTGAAAAACAAGAAAGTTTTGGTAGGAAAAACAAAAAAGCTGAAGAAAAGCATTCTTATACAACCCAGCCTAAAACAAGTACATCTCACAAGGTAAGAAATAGTATTGTTGGCGCTGGTCTTGCTCTTGCTTCTTTAGTCGGTATGAGCAGCTGCTCTGAAACAAATCAGATTGTTGACATTAATCTGGACAAACTTTTTGAATATATCGATTCAATCAATGAAAGATTGGACAAAATCATTGAAAAAATGGATAACAACTATGTTGGTTTGCTCGAAAAATTACAGGACATCCTTGAACAACAAAAAATAAACGAAGCTAACCAGGATAAATTCAGAAAACAGTTGATTGACTTGATGACTCAATATCACCTTGAAAATTCTCAATTTATGCAAGGAATACTGGATATTTTAAACAATAATTCGCTTACTGCTGAACAAAGATATCAAAAGATTATGGAAATGATGCAGCAGATTGTTGATCAGCTCGGCAAACTCGACGGCATTCAAGAATCTATTGATAACCTTGAACAAACTATCACAGTTGGCAACGATAAAGTTTCTAACCTCATCAAAGAAGCAATTCTTGAATTTAAAGAAGGCAAAATCACCCTTAAAGAATTGAACCAGATGATTGCTGAATGGATTGTAAATTCTGATCTTCAAAACAAAGAAGTTATCGAAAAAATGAACGAAATCCTCAAAGCTATCGAAAATGGTCAGCTCACAGATAAAGCCGCTCTCGACAAAATCGCTGCTTTACTCGAAACTATTTCAGCTGATGTTAAAGACATCGTTGCTCAGTTGAAAGCTCTTGCTTCTCTCGTTGAATCAGGTGACAAACAACTTTCTCAGGATATTCAAAACCTCACTAATAAATATGAACAGGGCAATGCCGATTTGAATTCTACATTGGTTGCAATCCTTGAAAAAGCTGAACAGCAGTGCACAAACGGCAGCACAATTATCTCTCAAATTGAGCAACTCAAAGAATTGATTGCCAATGGACAAATGGGTAGCACTGAAGCCCTTGAATCAATCAAAGACATCTTAAACACTATCAATACAAACATTGAAACTGCTAACAAGAAAATTGATGACGTAATTGCAGCTCTCGGTAAACTTGATTCTAACCTTAGCGCAAAACTCGACGCACTCATCAACAAATATGACCAAGGTCAGATTTCAATGGAACAACTGGTTGAACAGATTCTTGCAGAATCAATCAAATCTAACCAGATTGGAACTGATACTTTGAACGAAATCAAAGAAATCAAAGCTCAGTTAAACGCAGGTCAGATTAGCATGGCAGAAGCTCTTGATAAATTGACTCAACTTGTTCAGGATATCAAAGACATTTCTCAGGAAATTTTGAACTCTCTCAAACAGCTTGCAGCTGACTTCAACACATACAGAACTGAAAACGATACAAACCTGAAAAACCTCGGTAACCAGATGGGACAGGTTGTCAGCGGTGTAGGCAATATCAATGAACAACTGAAAAACCTCAACAAAACTGCTGATGCAATCTACGGTTCTGTTACAAAACTCGGTACAACAGTTGATAACATCTACGCAGAACTCGGCGATATCAAAAATGAAATGGGTTCAGGTCTTACTGCTGAACAGTTAGAAGATATTCTTGCTAAGAAAGAACCCGAACTCTACAAACAATTCCAGAATATCGTTGATGTTGTAGCTCAAGGAAATACAAAATTAGACAATATCATTGATATAATGAACGCTTTCAAATCATTCGGCGACAAACTGGATGGTATGGGCGAAAAAGTTAACGAGTTGGTCGCTTTGATGCAGACTTCTAACGAAACTCAACTCGCTAACGCAAAAGACATCATCAATGAAATTAAAAACCTTGCAGCAGGCGGTACTGCTAACACAGCTGAAATCAATGCCAAGTTAGATGAAGCAATCGGCCTCCTCGGCGACATCAAAGAACTCCTCAAAGAAATTTCCGGCAAAATCAACACCGTAATTTCTAACCAGGAAAAAGCTCAGGAAAAAGCTGACCAATATATGACAAATTCAATGAACACATTGAATCAAATCCTTGACAAAATGGTTTCCGGCGAAGACTTTGCTTCACTCGTTACGAAATTTGATAACTATGTAACAAATGCACAGGCTCAATATCAGGTTATCCAGCAGGATAATGCAGAATTCAAAGATCTCCTCAGAGAATTGATTGCAAAACAGGGCAACGGCGGAATGACCAAAGAAGAAATGATTGAAGCTATTCAAGAAGGTCTGAAAAGCCTTAACATTCCTAACTACAGCAGTGTACTTGCAGAAATCAGCTCAAAACTTGATGATATCTTTGGTGCACTCCCCGGCGGAACTGATATCACCCTTGAAAACCTTGAACAGTTGTTCCAGAAATACCAGTCAAACGCTGACCTCTCATTGACAAACGAACTGCTCGACCAGATTCTGTCAGTAACAGGCGCAATCTTGAACCAGTCAGGAATGGGCGGCTCAGGCAGTGTTGATACTTCTGAAATCAAAAGCCTTATTTCACAGGTTCTTGAAGCAATCAAAACAGGCAACACTAATAGCGTAGACGAAATCAAAAAATTGCAAACTGCACTGGCAGATATCAAAGCACAACTTGACAAAATAGCAAACCAGGGCGGCGGCGAAACTGCTTTCGCAAGAACAGCAATGAAAAATCTTGAAAGAGCAATCGCAAGAATGGATAACTACAACGCTTACGCTAACCTCGTAAGAAGCGAATACAAAGCTAATGACGGTCAATCAGCCAGAACAGCTACAGCTGGTTCTTACAGACCCGATACTTTCTACTGGAGAGCATAATCAGCTCAAAGGTCGCTAAATAAAACTAAAAAAGGGATTTAAGTTTAACTTAAATCCCTTTTTTTAGCTTGAATTACCTTTTTATTTTTTCAAGTTTGCTTTAACCTGATTAAGGAATGCATTGCTTACTTTGTGGTCTTCTTCACAGGGGTCTTTGCCTGCTGCGATGTTTGCTTTCCACATATTTTCGTAATCCTTGATTGCTTCTTCAGCTGATTTGTTGTTTTTAGCTGCTTCGATGTTTGCTGTTGACGGAAGTTTGATTGTCTGACCGACTTTGAAGCCTTTGATTTTGATTTTTCCGCAATCATCGGTGAATTTTTGAAGATTGTTCAGGTTTATCAATTCATCAATTGATACATTGTATTTTTTAGCCAGTTTTGCAAGTGATTCACCGTTTTGTACGACTACTGTATAAGGTCTTGCTTCAACTTCGACCGGTTCAATATTGATGGGTTCTTCTTCGACTTCTGCCAATTCAGAAAGCTTAATTGTCGGAGGTACAACAACCTGAGGTTTTTCTTCTTCCTTGGTTGCCAGCTTGTAAATCAAAGCCTGTGCTTCATCAATGTTCAAAACGCTGTCATCGCCGGCTGCATCACGCATTGCTGCGTTCATTGCGTCTTTGTCGAGCTTGCCTTCTGCGTCTGTGAAGTATGTTGCGAGTTCTTTCATTACTCTTTTTCCGTCTTTTGATGCTTTTGATTCATCAACATATTTGTTGTAAGCTTCGGCATTATCGTGAGTTATTTCAACCGAAACGGCTTTTTCATTTCTAAATGCCTGACCGAGCATATCAGCTGCGAATGTTACGCCTGCTGCTGCTACTGCAACCGGAATTGCTGCTGTTTTTGTTACATTTTGTGCTACGTTTACAATTTCGCCTGCTGTTACTGCTTGGTTTACTTTTGTTGTGATTAATGCGCCTGCTCCTGCTCCGATACCTCCGACACCGATTGTTCTTCTTGCGCCCTGTGCCGGGTCATACCATTTTTCTTTGTCACCGATGAGTTCAATGATTTCTTTTGTATCTTTTTTAGAGAATTCTACGCCGTATTCTTTTCCGATTTCGTTCAAATCAGCTCTTAACTGTCTGAATTCAGAGTTTTCATGGCTGTAATTGATGTAATGGTCTTCGCCTGCTCTTGCTTCGTACATTTCTACGAGGCGTTCAACATCTAAATTGCCTTCTGCGTCTTTCAAAAAGCCTGCATTCATCAATTTTCTGTAAGTTTTGTTTCTGATATCGCCTTCGCCTGCTCCGTTTTCGAGAACTTCTGCCTGTTTGTTTTCAAGAGCTTTTGTTCTGTACAGGTTGTTGTCTTTTTTACCGAGAATATTTCTCTGGAACCAGTTAGGACGTTTGTCCTCTTTGTCCATTTTAAGGTCATTTTCTTTATAATATTTTTTAACTTCCTTGTAAACTTTTCTTGTTTTTGTGCTTTCTGCATTTTTCAAAACATCATAAATTGAAACAGGTGTTTCCTGTGCTTTTTGTGCAAGACCTTTTTTAATGTCTTTCTTGTCTACTGCGTTGCTGTTTACTGATGAAACTCCTAATGTCATGTTAATATCCCTTTCTTTATCCCCTGTAATAATATAGATTTCTATGTAAAATCCTCTGTGTTTATATAAACAATTTTTCTTTTCATAAATTGCCTTAAAAAAGAAAAGTTTTTATGAAAAATTTTCAAATATTCCCGTAAAACAAGGGATTATAGGTGTTAATATTTCTTAACATTATAAACCGTTTCAAAATAGCAGACAAATGAAAAGGCGGCTAAAATAGCCGCCGGATGTTGGAATATAGTTCGGAGTTTAAGCTTATATACGGCTTCCTGCAGCTTTGTAGAGCCCTATGGAATCTACAAGGCATTCTGCCTTTTGCTGTGCAACCAGTTTATCAATTGTGAGCAGATTTTCCTTAAACTGGATTAAATCCAGCATTGAAATTGTTCCCTGATTGTATTTGCGCTCGTTGTAGCTGTAATCTGCTTTTTCTAGAGCTGCCTGTTTCAGCGTTTGGTTCATTTTTTCTTTGTCCAGCTTGACAGAAGCGAGCGTGTCGTTGACCTCTTGAATTGCTGTCAGATTTGTCTGGTAATAATTGTGCAAAATTCTTTCGTACTGCGCTTTTTTAAGCTTCAAATTGGCAATTCTTTTACCTCCGGTAAAAATAGGCAGCATTGCTCCTGCGCCGATTGCCCATAGCATATTTTTTGTTGTAAAAATGCTTCCAAAGTCAGAAGCGTTAAAAAATGCAAGCCCTGAAAGTGTAATTGTGGGCAAAAATTCCTTTTTAGCTACGCGAACATCAATTCCTGCTTTTTCAACCATCTTTTCTGCTTTTAGATAGTCCGGACGCTGTGTTATTATTTCAGATGGGATTTCTGCCGGCAAGTTTTTGTGCAGAGCAAGCTCATCAATCGAACCTCTTTGAAGATTCTCTGAATTTGCTGGGCTTTCGCCAATCAAAACCGCAAACTGGTTAAGTGTTTTGGTTCTTTGCTTTTTTAACTCAATCAAGTCAGTTTGCGCACTGACAAGAGCCTTGTTTGCTTTTACGGTATCGGCTGTTGAGGTCAAACCTTCGCGATTTCTCTTGAGCATCAAATCATAGATTTGTTTTCTTATGCTAACGATTTCCTCTTGCAGCGAAACCATTTTGTCCAGCTTAATAATATTGAAATAAGTCGTTCCAACCGCAGAAGCAACTGCTATGTATGCCGCTCTTTCATCAAACTGTGAAGCTTCATATAGCTTTTTAACGGATTTTGTCTTGTCACGGTTTTTCAGGAAAATATCAGCCTCATAACTAACCATCGCCGGCGCAGCAAAGCCCCAATCCGAGTGTGATGTACCGGGCAATTTTGCATAACCCGGACCAAATCCTGCTGTAGCCTGCGGCAGCTGGTCTGCAAACTGTGCTTTCACATTCTGATAATATTCTTCGACATTTATCGTTGCTGCTTTTAAATCATGGTTATTTTGGATGGCTTTTTCAATATATCCGCTCAAAATCGGGTCATTGTAGCTTTCCCACCATTGAATATTAATGTAATCAAATTTATAATTTGCGTCTTTCTTTTGCTTTTTCTCCTTTGAAGCATAACTGCGAAAAACTTTCGGGGCTGCGTCGCTTTTTGCCAGTACAGGGAGTAATGTATTTGTTGAAATTAGGCTCAATGCCAGTGCTGTAGCCAATATCTTCTTCATATTTAAAACCTTTGCTTGCAATTTTTATAGTCGTATGTTAGCATATTTGTGTTGTAAATGCAACATGTTTTTTTTACAACATAGCAGTGTATTAATATAGTCAAAATAATAGGATATAAAATTGGAAGAAACAAAATTGGTCGAGCACTATACCGATAGCATATATTATGAGCTCGAAAAAACAGCCAGATATTGCCGATTTCTGGGGGTTCAGGTTTTTGATAAGCTTGGTGTAGATATTAACCCCTCAGAATATGCAACACTCGATACGATTTCTTGTAACCCGGGGCTTTGCCAGCGTGATTTGGCAAAACTTATCCTGAAAGACAGGGCTAATACCGGCAGAATCCTCGATTCTCTGGAAAAAAGAGGCTACATCAACCGTTTTAGTGATGAAAAGAACAACAGGCTCATTCGCAGAATAGAAATTACTGAATCCGGTCTGGACAAGCTCAAATCAATAACCGACAAGATCCGCCCGATGCTTGTTAATGCAATTGAGGTGTTGCCCCGTTCGGAAAGTGAGGCATTGAGGGCATCTATCAGAAAATTTAGAGAAACATTAAGCAATATTGTAGAAACCCAAATATAAGGAAAATAAAATGGAAGAAGAAAAAATACATCAGGACGAAACACCCGTTAAAAAGCCTTTTAAGCGTTATATTTTTGGTACAATCGGGATTATTGCAGCGTTGATTGGCATTTATCTTGTAAATGATGCTTATCATTTTCAGTCAACAGACGATGCGTATGTGGAAACCACGACTGTTCAGGTTGCTCCCAAAATTACCGGTCAGGTTGTTGAGGTTTATGTTACTGACAACCAGAGGGTTAAAGAGGGCGACTTAGTTGCCAAAATTGACGACGCTGACTATAAAGTTAAGCTAGCCCAGGCGGAAGCTAAGTACGAAAGGGCTCTTTTGAACCAAAAAAACGCAAAAGCAAATCTTTCTGCTTCTAAATCCAATATAGATGTCGCAAAAAGAGATTTGGAACGCTATAAAAACCTCTACGCTGACGGCGCTGTTTCAAAACAAACTCTAGATTCTGCGCAGGCTAAATATGACGCGGCTTTGGCTAATTTGACCTCTTCCGAGCAGGCGGTAATGTCAGAAAGCGGTAGTAAAGTTGCAGACGCAGAAATAAAAGAGCTCAAGGCGCTCAAAGATATGGCAGCTTTAAATCTTTCTTATACAAAGGTTTATGCTCCCCAAAACGGTACAGTAGCCAGCAGGCGTGTCGAAAAAGGCATGTATGTGCAAACCGGTGCACCGTTGTTTGTTATTGTTCCTGATAATGTATGGATTGTTGCAAACTACAAAGAAAATCAGCTTCAGCATATGAAAGTCGGGCAGCTGGTTGATATAAAAATCGATACTTATCCCGGAAAAACCTTCAAAGGGAAAGTCGACAGCATACAAAGAAGCTCGGGAGCTAAATCCAGTCTTTTTCCGCCAGAAAATGCGGTTGGTTCGTTCGTAAAAATCGTGCAGAGAATTCCTGTAAAAATTGTGTTTACGGAAAAAATCAATCCGGAAGAATACAACATAGTTCCGGGCATGTCGGTTGTTCCAAAAGTCAGGGTAAGATAACATGTCAACGGCTCAAACACAGGAAGAATGGAAACCAAAGCAAAATCCGTGGTTGATTACTGGCGCATTAATGCTTGCCGTGTTTATCTTCGCGATAGACGGCACAATCGCAAACGTTGCGCTTCCCCATATGGCAGGCAGCTTTTCAGCCAGCCATGACGAGTCAACGTGGGTTTTGACGAGCTATTTGATTGCCAGCGGGATTGTTATTCCTATGGTTGACTGGTTTAGCCGGGTTTTTGGGCGAAAAAACTTTCTGCTTTTGAGCATTTTGATTTTTACAATAGCCTCTATGCTTTGCGGAATGGCTCATTCACTTATTGAAATGGTACTTTTCAGGATTTTGCAGGGCGTTGGCGGAGGCGGAATCGTTCCTATTGCTCAGGCAATTTTGCTTGAAAGCTTTCCGAAGGAAAAACGCCCTGCTGCTATGGCTGTTTTCTCACTAGGCGTGCTACTTGCCCCGATTATCGGCCCTGTTGTTGGCGGATGGATTACAGATAACTGGTCATGGCCCTGGATTTTTTATATAAATGTGCCTTTTGGCGCTGCAGCGATTTTAATGTGCAATGAAATACTGGAGGATCCTCCGTACGCAGCAAAGCAGGACAATGTCAAGACAGACGGCGTGGGGTTTTTCTTCCTCGCAACATGGCTTATTACTTTGCAAATAGTTCTTGATAAAGGCAACAACGCGGACTGGTTTAACTCAACATGGGTGTGCTGGACATTTGCTGTTTCTGTTTTGTCATGTATTTTATTCTTTATTTCCCAATTTAGAAATAAAGAATCGTTAATTGATTTGAGTGTTTTTCGTGACAGGAACTTTTTGAACGGAACAGCGATTTTGGTGACCATAAATCTTATTTTATATGCAGCTCTGGCTATTTTGCCGCAATTTTTGCAGACAATGCTCGGTTATACCGCGTTTTTAAGCGGATTTTCAATGATGCCCAGAGGGCTGGGGTGCCTTGTTTCAGTGCTTGTGTGTGCTGCAATTGCGGATTATGTGGATAACCGGAAATTAGTCGCGGTCGGACTGGTTTTCATAGGGCTGGGCGGCTTTGTTTTCGGTAATTTAAACCTGCAAATCTCAACTATAAATATCCTCATGCCGAACTTTTTATACGGGCTGGGAATGGGGTTTGCAATGATTCCGCTGATTACGCTTTCAAATAACACACTGCAAAACTGCCAGATGACCAATGCCAGCGGCGTGCAGAACATGTTAAAAAATATCGGGGGCGCTGTGGGTACATCGTTCGTCGCAACTGCGATTACAAGGTTTTCGCAGGTTCATCAGCACTATCTCGTTGACCATCTTAACGATTTAAATCCGGTTTTCAGCTCGAAAGTGAGCGCGCTAACGGGTGCATTGTCTTCTTATGCGCATCCGTCGATTGCCTCTTACATGGCGGAAAATACGTTGTATAATCAGATGATTCAACAGGCTCATCTTCTGGCTTATATGGATACGTTCAGAATCTTTGGAATACTGGCTATAATCGTTATCCCGCTGCTGTTTTTCATAGATAGTAATGTTCCTGTAAAATCCCGTAAAAAATAGGTTAAGTTTTGTAAAAATATTCCCGTTTTTACTCACTTTTGTAGCATAATAATTAATGCTTTACTATTAATCTATATGTAACTTTTACTGCATATTTTAGTTTGGAAGAAAAAAATGAGAAAACAAACCATTAACGAAATTAAAAAGTATTTGGCTGTCACTATTGCTCTTTTTTCAACATTTACGGGTCTTACTTCAAATGAAGCAAAAGCTCAAAACGGGGACTGGAACAACATAGCAACCAATGCTGAAAATGTCAATTTATCTAACGATGTAACACTCTCCGGCGAAACTCATTACAGAGAAAATACCGCAAACACAGTAATAAACGGTGGCGGTCATACTATCTCAGGTACAAGAACGGATTCCGGTGCGTCGTGGGGGCAAACAAACCCTCAGCTTATCACCAATTCAAGCGGAGCAGGCTTGATTATTAACAATACAACAATGACCAAAGGCGGCGGAACCAACGGTGGCGCTATTTTGAATAATGGTGGTTCTTTGCAGGTCAATAATTCAAACTTCACAGAAAACACAACTGATTTTATTACTTCTCCGGGGCCTGAGATTGGAAATGGTGGTGTTATTAGCAATACTGGCGCTCAAGGTGGTGTTGTGGAGGTTAATAATTCTACATTCTCCGGTAACGGTGTTTACAGAGATGATGAGGGAAACTTGCTCTATATCACCAATGGTGGCGACATTAGCACGACATCTTCCAGTTCAAACAGCCTCATGACCTCTATGCGAGGCGGTGCTATTTACAACGGAACGAATTCAGTCACCGAAACTGTCGGTGAAAACGTGTTGACTGTTAAAGAATCTACTTTCACAAATAACTACGCACAAAACGGCGGTGCAATATATAATGCCGGTACAGCAACAATCGAAAATTCCATATTTACCGGTAACAAAGCAGTTTCTCCGCTCATTGGCTCTTCACAGAACGATGGAAACAACGGACGCGGCGGTGCAATTGCAAACAGCGGTGGTCAGCTTACCGTTACTAATTCAACATTTACGGAAAACTCAGCAACGAAACACTCCGGCGCACTCTATAACTCCGGCGGAACCGTAAATATTGATTCCAATGTTAAATTTGAAGCTAACACAGCCCAAAACGGCGGTGGTGCAATCGGTAACTTCAGAGGCGGTACTTTAAATATTGAAGATACAAGTTTTGTTGACAACAAAACAACAGGAGCTGCAGGGTTTGGTGGTGCGATTTACAACACAAACGTTGAACCCGGTTCTTCTGAGGCTGGTTCTTCGGCAATATTGAATATCAATCAAAACACAACCTTTTCTAATAACGCAGCTGCCAGCGGCGGCGGTGCAATTTACAACAAGAGTATTGCGCATGTTGATGGTGCAACTTTCGTAAATAACGGTGTTACTTCTGATGAAAGCCTCGTAACTTCCAGCGGTGGCGCAATTTGGAATGACGGACGTAACACGGCATCAGGTGTCACCGGAAATATGGAGATTAAAAATACAACTTTTGAATCCAACTATGCAAACAGTATGGGCGGTGCAATTTTCAACCAGGGTGAGCTTGATATCCAAAGCAATACTCTGTTCTTGAATAATGGTTATAGAAAAGACAGTGACGGAAATACTCTAATTAATTCCACGAACAGCAACCCCTATATCACTACCAGAGGCGGTGCTATTTACAACACTAAGCCTAATGCCGGTGATTCTACTGCAATGACTGTTGATGGCGCTACTTTCCAGGGAAATGCCTCTACTTTCGGTGGCGGAGCTGTTTACAATGATGAAATAGTGACTATTTCAAACTCTGACTTCATCAATAACGGTATTACTGCTGACGGTTTGTACAAAACAACTAACGGTGGTGCAATTTACAACAACGATAGAGCAACCATTATTGACTCTAACTTCCAGAACAACCAGGCGACAAACGGCGGCGCAATTTTTGGCGGTGCCGGTTCAACTACTAACCTGAAATCAGTTAATAAAGATGTTTATGTTGGTACTGGAGAAGATACAAGCGGCGTTTATGATTCTATTTACCTTGCCAGCAATGGTAATGATGTAGCGAACAGAGCTGTGCTTAATATTTCGGCAAACGAAAACAGAGTTGTTAACATCAACTCAACCGTTAGTGGTTCAGATACTTACAGAGGTGATGTAAATATCAACCCTGATGGTGAAACCGGTAAAGTCGTTTTCAATGGCGCAGTTTCAAACACTAATTTGACTTTAAATAACGGTACTGCTCATTTCACAAATGACTATCACTTAAAATCCAGTGATATTATAAATCTCAACGGTGGTACTTTTAGTATCATGAACGGAGCTGTTACTCCTTTTCAGGCCGGCGAGCTGAATATTAACAATACAACAAATATTCAGGTTGACGTTGACCTTGCTAATCAGAAAATGGATAATTTGCTCTCAGACGGTCCGACTTCGGTTAATCATAATGGCGGTTCATTAAATGTTAACGCAATGCAGGCTGTAACTGACACACGTGCGCAAAGTGTTGCTGTTTTATTCACTGATTTGCCTCAGATTAGCGGAAATGGCGCAGTTACTTCTGACGGGCTGGGAATGATTCAAGGGCCGATTTACAAATATGCTGTATCTCAATATTACGATGACGGCTCTACTGGCAATCAGGCTGGCGAATATTTCGTCTTCAACAATATGGGCAATTCAGATTCCTCTTTGATTGGTTCTGTTGCTTCACAAATGGGCTTTCTGTTGATGGATAACCTTTACAGACAGTCATTTGCCAATATGGATATGACCATGTTGATGACCAGAGAACAGCGTATGGCTATGAAAATGCGTAATAAATACGCTTCTACCGACGATGTTATCCCCGGACTTTATCAACCGTCTTCAATTGGTGAAGAACGTGACGGACTTTATGTAAGACCGTTCTCAAACTTTGAAAGCGTACCTTTGAGCGGTGGCCCGAAAGTATCTAACGTAAGCTATGGTACTTTAATCGGCGGCGAAAGCGATATTATCGAGCTCAAACACGGATGGGACGCTAATTATTCAGTATTCGGTGCTTACCATGGTTCACATCAAGCCTACAACGGCGTGAGCATGTGGCAAAATGGCGGAACCTTGGGTGCAGTCGGAACATTGTATAAAGGTAACTTCTTTACAGGTTTGACTGCAAACGTTGGTGCAAGCGGTGTTGCTGCTACTTCACTTGCAGGCAGAGAAGAGTTCCCGATGTTAATGACCGGTGTTGCTTCCAAGACAGGTTATAACTTTGAATTTAAAAACGGTAAATATATTGTACAACCCAGCTTCATGGCTTCATATACATTTGTCAATGTGTTTGATTACAGAAACGCATCCGGCTTGCAGGTTGATAGTGATCCGCTTCATGTTATTGAGTTGATACCGGGAATTAAATTCATAATGAACACCAAAAACGGCTGGCAGCCCTACCTTGGTGTAAACATGACCTGGAACATCCTCGACAAATCCAAATTCAGAGTTGCGGATGTCGCTGTTTCGAGACTTTCTGTTGATCCGTTCGTTGAATACGGCGTCGGTGTGCAGAAAAGAGTCGGCGACAGATTCACCGGATTCGGGCAGGCAATGCTCAGAAACGGCGGTCGTAACGGTATTGCGTTGACTTTCGGATTTAGATGGGCACTCGGTGACTAGGAAGAAATTTTCAATATAAAAAAGAAAGCTTTCGGGCTTTCTTTTTTTTGTGCAAAATCGTATTTCCTTGCGTTTATCATAAAAAACTGTATAATAAGTACATTATACGTGAATGAAATGAGGTATTGATGGAACTCTGGCAGCTATGGTGTCTTATTGGAATTGTTTTTTGTATTATTGAAATATTTACGCCGACCATGTTCTTTTTGAATCTCGGGCTGGCATGTTTTGTTGCAGGTCTTGTCGGGTTTTTAGGGGCAAATTTTACTGTTCAGGTGCTCGGGTTTGCTGTTTTTGCAGCACTGTTTCTGATATTTCTTCGTCCGGTGCTGCTCGGAAAGTCCAAAAACGCTGATTCTGATTATGAAGACAAATACAAAGATAAAACCGCAATTGTAACTGAAAAAATTGGCGTCGACGGCGGAAGAATTGCGATTTATGGCGAAACCTGGCAGGCGAAGTCTTTGAACGGCGAAGAGATTGAAAAAGATGCCCGCGTTAAAATTGTTAAACTTGACAGCATTACAATGTACGTAGAAAAAATATAGAAAAGAGGAAAAATGCTTATTTTACTTGCACTTATTATTCTGGTTATTGTCTTCTTTGTGAAAGGCATTCAGATTGTCCAACAACGGGAAGAAATGATTATTGAACGTCTTGGGAAATTCGACAGGGTGCTCGATTCGGGATTTCATTATATTATCCCGTTTTTTGAGGCTCCGAGAACGATTTCCTGGAAAGAAACAACAAAAGGCCCTGACGGAAGAAGCTATTCTTATTACACGCAAAAAAATCGCATAGATATGCGTGAATCTGTGTATGATTTTCCCCGCCAGAACGTAATTACAAAGGATAATGTTTCTATCGGCATCAATGCGCTGATTTATTTCCAGATTATGGATGCAAAGAGCGCTGTTTATGAAATCCAGAACCTGCCCGAGGCTATTGAAAAACTTACACAGACAACTTTGAGAAATATTATCGGTGAACTGGATTTGGACGAAACTCTTGTCTCCCGTGACACAATAAACACAAAATTGCGCACAATTCTTGACGAAGCGTCCAATAAATGGGGCGTTAAAGTTAACCGTGTTGAACTTCAGGACATTATTCCCCCTGCTGATATCCAAAATTCTATGGAAAAGCAAATGAAAGCAGAACGTGACCGCCGTGCTGCTATTCTTGAGGCAGAAGGGCTTAAAAAAGCAGCAATTCTTAAAGCAGAAGGTGAAAAGGAGTCGCAAATCAACAAAGCTGAGGGTCAAAAACAGGCTGCAATTCTTGTTGCAGAGGGACTTGCCAGTGCCAGAATTAAACAGGCAGAAGCCGAAGCAACAGCAATCCAGAAAACAATTGAAGCTATTCAGGGCAACGGTCAGCCGGATAAATACCTTATCGCTGTCCGCTACCTCGACACATTGAAACAGATGGTTGAGGGCAAAGACAACAAAGTTGTTTATATGCCTTATGAGGCAACCGGAATATTGAGCTCGGTTGACGGCATAAAACAAATGCTCGACGCAAATAAATAAAAAAATTTCCAGTTAAAAAAGCCTCCTATTTTAGGAGGCTTTTTATTATGCTTTTTGGTCGAGTTTTTGAGGATTTTCTGCGGAATTTGCGTCAGGCTTTTTCTCCATCCCCAGCGCTTTCATAATCGGGTGGAGTATAAGGTGGCTCAGCTCCGGAGCAAGGATTGTAAGCCCGATAACAGAGCCGATTATTGAGCTGAGTTCAATTGCGCCTTTTGCGAGAATGAATTTTTCAGTTGTCGGCTTCTTGAACTCTTCCTGCAAGGATTCCGGCAGATTTTCAATTTCTTTTTTGCGTAAATCTTCGCCTGATTTTTTCAGTGTTGCAGCTTTTTCACGTAATTTTGCTGCTTTGTCTGCATCTTTGAGTTTTTTTGCCTTGGCAATAAGTTTTTCAGCTTTTTCAATATCTCTGGAGCCTTTGTCGGAAAAATTGGCCAGTTTGTGATAGTCAAGGTATTGTGAAGCATTTTTGAACTTTTGAAAATCCGGAACATCCTTGAAAATCTTCTTAAAAATGCCAAAAGTCCCTTTTTTGAAAACAGGAATAATCAATGCAAGATAAATACCAAGGCATAACGACTGATAAAGCAGCTCTTTTGTCGCAGAATATCTTCTTGTTTTTTCATCAACATTCTTGTCCATCATTGTGAACGCCGGTCTGCCCACTGCTTTTAAGCCTGTTTCAATTGTTACCGCAGCTTTTGTATTTTGCGCTGTTGCAATCATTGCGGGGCTGTTGAGAAAATTAAAAATTCCGTTTATCATATCAGCCTCCTACTTTCATGCCGCTTGCAGGCGCTACTGTCGGCTTTTGTATGCTTGCTAAAAGATTTTTTGCGTTATTGCTTAGGGCAGGAGAAATTGCCTGTTTCGGGATTGTTTCATCTACGCTGTTTTCTTTTATATCGAGCTGTTTTGGTGCGTTTTCAGGTGTTTGCTTGCCTTTTTGGAGCTTTTGGGCTGCTTCCATAATAGGTTTGAGTGTAAGATTGCAAACCGCAGGAATTATTGCCACTGCAGCAAGACAGACAGCCAGAAAAGACAGCGATTTTTCAGTTTTATGTATTGCTGAGTCAGTTGTGTTTCCCACAGCCTTACATATAGGCATTGCGAGTTTTTGGGCTGCCAGAGAAGTCCCCAGATAGCTGCAAAACGCGATGGCTTCTGTCAGCCCCTCTCTAAATGCAGCGTATTTCTTTCTTTCGGGTGTTTCTTCTTTGTCCATCATTGTGAACAGCGGTCTGAAAACGCCTTTGAACACCGCAATACCAAGAACGGCTATAACCGGGTCATTATTTCTTCCCAGTTTTTCGCATATTGTTTTTAGTCCATTTTTTAGCATGATTATTAATTCCTTACATATTAAGTGTAAACATAAAAAAAATTGCTGGTACAATTTAGTTTCTTAACAATTTTTCACATAAATTCTTTTGCGTTTTAAAAATTTCGGGAGCGTCATATAATCAGGATATGAAAATAAAAACTTTCAAAGTCGAAGAGTGGATGAACGCGTATGAAAAAGAGGCAATTTATGATATTGCCGGCACCTGCGTTAAAAATTTTTCTCTGGTTGAACTTTTTTCGCTTTGCTGCGTTGATGAGAAGAAATTTTTTGAGGATTTTTCACAAAAAACGCTCACTTATTTGAATATTCAAGGTTCATATGACTACAGAAATGGCATTTCTTCTTTGTATAAAACAATTGTGCCCGAAAATGTCCTCTCTACTACAGGCGCTGCGGGAGCGAATTATCTGGTTTTTTATTCTCTAATTGAACCTGGCGATGAAGTTATCAGCGTAATTCCTACCTATCAGCAGCTGTATTCAATACCGGAATCACTCGGGGCTGACGTTAAATTGTTGAAATTAACGCCCGAAAATAATTTTCTTCCGGACTTAAACGAACTTGAATCGCTCGTGACCCAAAAAACAAAGCTAATCTGCCTGAACAACCCGAATAACCCTACAGGTGCGCTTATAAATGACGATTTCCTTGAAAAAATCGCTTCAATAGCCGAAAAAAACGGTGCTTATGTGCTTTGTGACGAGGTTTATCGCGGTCTGGAGGTGGAAAAAACACCTTCATCAATTGTTGATATTTACGACAAAGGCATAAGCACCGGCAGCATGTCAAAAACTTTCTCATTAGCCGGAATCCGCATGGGTTGGGTAGCAACACGGGATAAAAGGCTTTTTGATTCACTTATGTCGCACAGAGAGTATAATTTAATTTGCTGTTCGGTCTTTGATGAAGCGGTTTCTGCGTTAGCATTGAAGAGTTCAGGGAAAATTATCGCCCGTAACCGTAAAATATTGAGCGAAAACCGTGAAGTTTTGCATAACTGGATTTTGTCACAAAAAAACTATTCCTATGTAAAACCCGTCGCCGGTACAACTGCACTCATATATTATGACGCAAATATGAGTTCAAAAGAGTTCTGTGACAGGCTTTCAAAACAAAACGGCGTATTCACCACTCCGGGGTTCTGTTTTGAGCTGGAAAATTGTTTCAGAATCGGATATGGCATGGAAAAAAATGTCCTTTTGGACGGATTAGAGCAATTAAGCCTCTTTTTGTCTTAATATTTCTTAATATCTTACGTTTTAAGCTAAAGTTTACGGGAAATTGTTCCGATAATACATTTATAGTGAAGATAAGGTATTTTTAAATGTACGGAATGAATTTTGAAGCACTCGTTGCGGTCGGGCAAAAAAATAACAAAACACCGGCTGCTGAAACCGGCTACAAAGTGAAAAAAGGTGACACGCTGTATTCGCTTGCCAAAAAATTCAATATGTCCGTTGAACAATTCAAAAAATATACCGGTTTGACCGACGGCCCTAAGGCAGGGGAAGTTTTGAAAGTGCCGCAGTATAAAATCAGCTCCTCTTTTGCTTCTGTTGCAAAAAAATATAATATGACTTCTGCCGAACTTCTGGAAATTAACCCCCAGCTTAAAAACAATCCGGCAAACGCAAAGAAAAATTCATTTATTAATGTTCCGAAAGCGCCTTTTGAGAAAGCTAAGGCT
Organism: uncultured bacterium; assembly: GCA_900547585.1. Lineage (GTDB taxonomy): Bacteria > Cyanobacteriota > Vampirovibrionia > Gastranaerophilales > Gastranaerophilaceae > Spyradomonas. The sequence goes on from URHD01000003.1 coordinate 35,698, forward strand.
GAAAAAACGCCCCAAACTGCTCCTGCACCGATAAACGGGGCAAAAAACGAACCGGTTTCGTCTAATCCTGATGACAGAACAGTTGTTTTGAAAAATGGCAAAAAAACTACTGTCGGAGCACTTTACAAAGAAATGCTGGCAAAAGCTCCTGACGGTGCTTCGCGTCCAAAACCCGTAATAAATGAAAAGGGTGAGATTACAGCCGAGGTAAAGGTTATTGAACCCCATTCACAGGGCTATTTGAGTGGCAAAACCATTATCGTTAACGCCGGTCATGGCGGTTATAACCCCAAAAATGGCGCATTTGATGTTGGAACGAGTGCTGAAAACCAGACCGGCAATACTGTAGAAGAATGGACGCAAAATCGTGAATTTGCGCTGGAATTGATTCCCAAGCTTACTCTAAAGGGCGCAAAGGTTATTTTTATTTCCGGAAGTGCCGCAACAGTTGCGGATGCAAAGAAAAAATATAAATCCGCGGACATGTTTATCAGCCTTCACTGCGATAGCAGCCCGAAAACAGAAATCAGGGGGCAGACTGTGCTATATACCCCCGGTGATGGAAGCAACAAACAACTTGCTGACAGCATGCAGGAGAATATCGCAAAACATCCCGCAACAGAACCGGATTCTTGCCGTGTTCGTCCTGATAACAGGGGGCTTGCGGTGCTTAAGGCTTCACCTTTGATGCCATCTGTACTGTTGGAGACCGGTTTCCAGTCAAATCCCGAAGATTTGAAAAATATTGAGTCCCGTGAATACAGGAATAAGTTCGCAGAGCTTGTTTCAAAAAGTGTTGTTGATTATTTTGCGCAAAAAGATATTAAAAAGTATAAACTGCTTACGCATGCTGACGTTTTTAAGTTTTCTTCGCAAAAAAGCAAAGCCACATCAACAAGTAAAGCGGATAAACCCGAAAAAACGCAGAAATCTGCAACTATCAGAGATGAATTAAACAAATTCTATTCAAAATTTAAACCTGCTCCGGGGCCAAAAGCTGAATTTGGTGGCAGAACCGTACACGAAGTCGAATCCGGCGAAACTTTATCCCGTATTGAAGAAGATTACGGGCTGCTCCCGGGCGAACTTGCAGATTATAACAAACTTTCATCTACAAGCCTTGCAATAGGTCAAAAACTTAAAATTCCCGAGCATGTCAGGGTTGAAAATATAAAAACAATGCAGGATGCCGCACGCGCAACCGGTTTGAGCGCGGAGTTTTTGTCAGAACTTGAACGTGTTGAGAGCAAAAATTACTCAATGGAAAACGGCAAGCCTACAATTGGCGTGGGGCATTACCCTTTTACCGATTTTGAAAAAAAATATTACCGGAACAAAAATCTGAGTGAACCGCAGGTCTATATGCTTTTAACAAAGGATATTACAAAGGCTCAGGCTAAAATAAAAGCTGAAATAGGCGAAGAAGCCTATGAAAATCTCTCCCAAAAACAAAAAGAAGCACTGGTTGATTTTGTTTTTAATCGGGGCGAAACAGTTTTTCGCTCAAAGTACTGCGCTCCGCTTCGTGAAGCGCTTGTTAAGGGCGATTATGATACTGCAGCAATAAATTTAAAACATAATCTGGACTATAAAACAAAACAGGTTAAATGCGGATTGTGCAGACGCCGCCTTCAAGAAATGGCGCGATTCTGCGACGGCGATTTTTCACCGAAAGTCATCAAAGGCGCTCAAAAACTTTATGAAGAAGGCCTAAAAGCTGCACGTCGGGAGGGGCTTCCCGGGCATGTTATTGATGACTATACGCGTGAGGTGCGTGAGTTGTTTGATAACCGGGTGGGCGGTTGATTTCTGGCTGTTGAAAGCAGGGAAGTCTCCTTTTTCGTTCCGATTCCCCCTGGCAATTATCGTTGGAAAGTATATTCTTGATTCTTGAGCCCTACTCCATAGTCAATACAAAGACTCGGCCGCTAAATTAGGCACCCCGACCCGCCCGAATCCAATCACCGGATACAAAAACATCCCCTCATGCCCGCAAATCAAATTTTTGGTAAGATATAAAGCATGAGTTCATTTGCAAAATTATTCAAACAAAGCGCAACATACAACCTCGGCCGCCTGCTTGCCAAGCAGCTTGAGGAATTTTTTGAAACTATGGGCGAGATTGGCATTCGTTTCTGGCATGTTTTGAAACTTATTGCCAGAGGGCGGCTTAACTGGAAACATATCATTGACCAGTGCTCGAGATTTGCCGTGGATTCTTTGCCAATTACGCTTTCAATTGTTGGAATGACCTGTATTATCATCGCAATGCAGGTAGCACCGGAAATGGTTAAGCAGGGCGGTGAAAAATATGTCGGCGCGCTCATGGCAATTACAATTACACGTGAACTCGGGGCGATAATGTCGGGGTTTGCAATTATTTCAATGATTGGCTCTGCATATGCATCAGAAGTCGCAACAATGCGCGTTACAGAGCAGATTGATGCTTTGAAGGTTCTAAAAGTTGACCCTGTTGAGTATCTTTTTGTTCCCAGAGTGGTTGCTGGCTTTATCATGATGCCGTTTGTGGTCGTTATTTCTTCTTTTGCGGGGCTTATTTGCGGCGGGGTGGCTGCTTACCTTTCTGCGGGTGTAAGTAAGTTAAATTACATAAGTTCCGTCTGGCAGGGGCTTTTTGTTAAAGATATAAATGTAACCCTTTTTAAATCCTCGCTTTTCGGTGCAACAATAGCTTTAATAAGCTGCGTTTGCGGGTATCTTGCTTTTGGCGGGGCAAAAGGAGTCGGATTGGCTACAACGAAAGCGGTTGTATGGTCGTTCGTTGCGATTGCAATTATCGATTATATTATCGCAGCGATATTTTTCTTTTAAAATAAATATAGAGGCAGATTTTTCATGAGCATAGAAGTTAAAAATTTAACAAAATCTTTTAAGGACAAGACCGTTCTTGATGATGTTTCATTTAAGGTCGAAGATGGCGAAATACTTGCTGTTGTGGGGCTTAGCGGCGCAGGGAAAAGTACTGTCTTAAAACTTATCTGCGGGCTGACAAAACCCGACAGCGGCGAAATCATAGTTTCCGAAGGCGATATAGCAATGGTTTTTCAGTATTCCGCACTTTTTGACTCCCTGAATGTTTATGAAAATATCGCTTTTGCCCTGAAAGAAAGAAAAGAGTTCAAGAAAAAATATACAGAAGACGAAATAAAGGAAATTGTTGCAAAAAACCTCAAAACGGTCGGGCTTGAGGGGATTGAAAACAAAATGCCGCATGAACTTTCCGGCGGCATGCAAAAACGTGTGAGCTTTGCGCGCGCAATCGTTACAAACCCGGCAACAATCCTTTATGACGAACCCACTGCGGGGTTGGATCCTGTTTCCTCAACGATTATTGAGGATTATATCGTGCGGCTCCGCAATGAACTCAACGCAACATCAATAATCGTCACGCACCAACTCTCCACCATAAAGAGGTGTGCTGATAAGGTTATTATGCTGTATAATGAAAAAATCGTTTACTGCGGAACTCCGCAGGATATGATAGAGGGCGGTAACGAATATACAAAACAGTTCGTTAACGCAAGTATAGACGGGCCGATGAAAGCGGCGTCTTCTGACTAACAGCCACTAAGTAATAAGGATAGTTTATTATAATGCGTTTTTCATCTTCATTTAAAGTAGGATTATTAACACTAATTTCATTGCTGATATTGATTTTCGGCATTCTTTGGATTAAAGGCAGAGCACTTTCTGCCGGAGAAAGACTTTCTATTGATTTTAAAGACGTAAACGGCATGCGCCCCGGGTCAGGTGTTCAGCTGATGGGGTTCAGAGTAGGTCAGGTTGAGGAAATTACCCCGGTTATCAACGCTGACAACTCCTATGTTAAAGTCAAATTCGTTATAACTGAGCCGGATGTTACTATTCCGCCGGCATCCACAATTTCTATCCAACAATCCGGCATTATCGGCGAGCAGTTCCTTGAAATTACTCCTCCGAAAGTGCGTACAATATTTTTACCTATAACAAAAAAATCAAAACTCCTCCATGCCAACGACAATGTACAAATGAAACTCAGCGACAAAATGTATGACGTTGGTAAGGTCAAAAAGATTGAAATTGTTGAAACAAAAACGCTCCCAATACCGGTTCAGGAAGAAATTAAGACAGAATTTGCCTATAAAATCGGTTATGTAATTACACTCCCCGGTTTGATTCCTCCCGACAGGCTGCTCGGTGAGATAAAACCCATTGATGGCAAAGAAAAACTCGTAATCCGTCCGGCTAACAATGTCGCTTTAACCTATCCGAAAACAAATTCAAAATATACTGTAATAGAACCGCTCAGATTGTCTGATTTTATGGAACTTCAGTACCGTGCAGCTGCTTCAATGACAGAAGCAACAGAAAAAATGAGCGCATTTATGTCTGACGATATAATTGCGGATATGAAAAACATCGTCGGCAACATTGATTTGCTTACTGTAAAGGCAAATCAAACGCTTGACAAAACACAGCTGCTCATAGATTCCTCAAGAGAGGATTTGAACTCCTTAATGCTTACAACTAACAATGTTTCGGTTAAAGTTATGGATTTGACTGATAATCTTAACAAAATCGTCGGAGATAAAGACTTTAAAGATACTCTCATTGATACAACGAAATCCGTGAACAGGCTTTCTAACAATATAAACAACATCCTTGAAGATAAAAATACAAAACAAACCCTTGAAAATCTTCAGGTTGCAAGCAAAAACATTTCTGAAATTTCAATCTTCGTTAACCAGATGACACAGGACGAAAATCTGAAAAATCAGGTTAATACTACAGTCACTAAGTTCAATGCCGCTCTTGACGACCTGTCCATGACGCTTGAAACCGTAAATTCACTTACGACTGACCAGAAATGCACAATTACGCAGGCAATCAAAGATGCCGGAGAAACCTCCAAAAACCTGCGCAAATTCTCGGAAAAACTCAACAAGAGATTCCTGTTATTTAGATTATTATTTTAAAAGGTGAACACAAATGAAATTATTTTTAACAAATTTCCACTACAAACAACAATACAGCGTCACAGATTATCCGCTTTTGGCTCTGCTTTTTCCGCTTTCACTTGTTTACGGGGCAGTTGCTTCAATAAGGAATTTTCTTTATAAAAAAGAAATACTCAAAACCTATAAATCTCCGTTATATACAATTGCGGTCGGAAATCTTACCACCGGTGGAACGGGAAAAACTCCGGTGGCGGCAGCGATTGCAAAATATCTTGATTCAAAAGGGGAAAAAGTTGCTATTTTGTCACGCGGCTATAAAGGCTCGCTGGATAATAAAAACGTGAATGTTATATCAGAAGACGGCATTATCAACCATAATGTTGCAGAAGCCGGCGATGAACCTTTCTGGCTCGCTAAAAACTGCCCTGATTGCATGGTTGTAACCTGTGCGAGCCGCTCAAAATCCGCAAAATTTGTTGAATCAAAAGGAAATTACACAAAACTCGTTCTTGATGACGGATATCAGCACCAGCGCCTGAAACGTGATATGAATCTTCTTGTTGTTGATGCGGATAAAAAGTTTTCAAACGGCTTTGTGCTCCCGCTGGGCGCTTTGAGAGAGCCAATCCATGAGGCAAAAAGAGCTGATAAAATTATTGTAGTTAATAAAAATTTTGAATCCGAAAAAGCTAAAAAATACTGTGAAGAACTGCGCGAGCGTTTTAAAAGACCGGTATTTTTATGCAATATGGTTCCGCAGTATGTCTATAACATAAAAACCGGCGTATGGCTCGATAAACCCAACGATGTTTTCGCTTTCAGTGCGGTCGGACAACCTCAGCAGTTTTATGATTTTCTGCAAAATTACAATTTGTGCGGAACAAAAGATTACCCTGACCACCATATTTACACGGAAAAAGACATTGAAGAACTCAAGAAGCTCGCGGAAGGCAAAAAACTCGTCACAACAGAAAAAGACGCAGTTAAGCTCCGTGAAATCATGGGCGATGATGTTGATATTTATGCTTTAAAATTGAAACCGGACTTGGACGTCAAAGGGTTGTTGAACGCATGCTAAAAGCACCTGAAAAAATTCTCGTAATCCGTTATCGTTTTATTGGCGATACGCTTCTTACGGTTCCGTTTTTGAGGAACTTGAGAAAAGCAAATCCTGAGGCGCAAATTGACATGCTCGTTGCGCCTGTTTCGGGCGAAATTATTGATAAATGCCCTTATGTTGATAATTTTTTGTATTTTGACACAACAAGAAAGCACCGTTATGAAAATTCAAATCAGGAGAAGAAAAATTTTTGGTATTACGTAAAATTACTTCGTGAAAAGAAATATGACAAAGCGTATGTACTAAAACGTTCATTTTCAAGCGCTTTTCTTGCGTTTTGTACAGGAATCCCCGAAAGAATTGGGTTTGATACTGAATGTAGGGGGCTTCTTTTGACAAAACGCGTTAAATATGACAATTCTAAGCATGAAATCGACTGCTTCCTTGATGTTCTGAAAGCTGACGGTGTGAAAGAATGCGATGATTACCTCGAAAATTGGATTTTGCAGGATGAAGAGGCTAAAGTCCGTGACTACTTAAAAACCAAACTGCCTGATTTTGAAAAAAAACGGGTTCTGGTGCATGCTACAAGCGGAAATCACAATAAAGAATGGCCAAAAGACCGGTTCGCCCGAATTGTGGAGTATCTGGCAAACGAAAAAGATGCTCAGGTTATTTACGCAGGAACAAAAAACGATTCTGCAGCTTATGAATCAATCCACAGCTTTATAAATCAGGAGCTGAAAACACAACCCTTGAACCTTTGCGGCGAATTTAGTCTGAGAGAAAGCCTTGCGCTCACAAAAATTTGTGATTTGATTGTCGGATGTGACAGCGGGAATCTTCATATTGCGTCCTCTGTAAAAACGCCGGTGATTGGCATTTACGGGCCGATGGATGAGAAAAAATGGGGTGCATGGGGTGAAAATAATCTCCTTTTGACGGCTGACTGCTCCTGCCGTCCGTGCGCGTTGAAGAAAAAATGTAAAAATGAGCATGCCTGCCTTTCAGGAATAAGCGTGGAATCTGTGAAAAGCGCTATTGATAAAATGCTCTGATGTAGGGTAGAATAATTTTGTTATCTAATTTGGGGTTAGCGGAAATGAAAAAGACTTTATTATCATTAATTATTGGTGCGGCTGTCATATTGCCGGTTTTTGCAGTTGAATGGGAAAAACTCGAACCCAAACCCGGTGTTACAGTTTTTGCTGATTTTGATTCTGTTAAAAAGGAAGAACACGGCACAATTTTTAATATTATGGTAAAAGACCCTGCTCTTGCTGCGTATAGGCAGCTTCAGGTGTTGACTGATTGTTCAAATTCCGGGCCCAATTTAAAGCTCATTGCAAGCGATAATGACCTTACGTTTGAGCCGGAAACAATCGCTGCTCTGCACAATTTTGCGTGCAAAACTTCGCAGGAAAAGAAATCTTCTTCGGGTTTTGAGAGCTCTTACCAGTCTGTTTCTGCGAGTATTTCCTCCGATGCCCCGAATACAGCGGCTTTTCAGCAATTCATTAGCCTTATGAGCGAAAAAATAAGAGAAAAATGGTTCTATGAAAAAAATATAAGCAATGCTGCCGCTACAGTTAAATTTTCTGTGGACAACAAAGGACAGGCTTCAAATATTGCAATTACAAAAACTTCCTCAAATCTCCAGTTTGACCAATCACTTGTCAGAGCGGTTGCACAGGCTTCGCCTTTCGGAAATATCCCTACAAATTTCACAGGACGACCGATTAATGTGACTTATACGCTGAACGCGTCGCAATCAACGAACCTTACCTCTTATATCACATCACTTCAGAAAAAAGTTAACAATAACTGGGCGCCAGAAAAGATGACAAAGGCTCAATCTGTTGAATTGGATTTTCAGGTTAATGCAGATGGCAGCGTTTCTGATTTGAAAATTGTAAAATCCACCGAAAATCAGGAATTTAACAAATTTGCACTGGATGCGGTGAATAATTCGGCGCCATTTGACATTTTTCCTGCCTCATTTAATCAGGAACCTTTGAAAATGAAATTTGTGTTTGAATACAATCCGATGACGGGATATTCCGTAATTTCCAGCTACGGAGCGCGCTCCGACGTTCAGTAATCTGCGCTGATTTTTTATTTGTACAGCGCCCATGTTTGAGATATACTTTTTTTGAACACACAAGTAGAAGTGAATAGAAAAAGGAAAGAAGAAAAACATGGTAGATGTTAAAAAAATCGAAATTCCTGTAGGTGACAAAACTGTCACTATTGAAACAGGTAAGTATGCCAAATCAGCGAGTGGTTCGGTAGTTGTAAGATGCGGAGATACTATGCTCCTCGTTCATGCGGTTGTAAGCCCTGAACCGAGAGTTGGTATCGACTTTTTCCCGCTGTTAATTGATTATGAAGAAAGAATGTCCGCTATCGGCAGAATCCCCGGCGGATACAATAGAAGCGAAGGCAAAGCTTCTGATAAAGCTATCTTGATTTCAAGACTAATCGACAGACCAATCAGACCTTTGTTCCCTAAAGGCTACAGAAATGATGTACAAATCGTATCTCAGCTCGTCAGCCTTGATGAAAACTGCCAGCCTGATACGCTTGCAATGCTCGGTTCTTCTGCGGCATTGATGCTTACAGGCGCTCCTTTTGAAGGCCCTGTCGGCGCTGTCAGAGTTTCCAGGCTTGACGGTCAGTTTATTGCGAACCCGTCTTATGCTCAGGCTGAAAAATCCGACATGGATATCGTTGTTGCAGGAACAAAAGACTCCGTAATCATGGTTGAAGCCGGCTTAAAATTCGTTTCAGAAGACGATATTATGGCTGCTGTTGAATTTGCGCAGGGATTTATTAAAACCCAGTGCGAATTGCAGGAACAATTCGCAAAAGAATGTGGCGTTGAAAGACCCGAATTCATTAATCCTTATGATACTTCTGAAATTGCCAAAATCATTAACGATATTGCTTATGATACTGTTTTTGATGCTTATCACGATTTTGACAGAGAATCAAGAAAAGCTAAGCTCGATAAAGCTAAAGAAATGGTTAAAGCAGAGTTTGATTCTTACGGCGATGACCATGCCGCAAAAATCATGATGGCAGAAACCGGAATTGACTTCATTGCGGAGGAATTCAAGGCTCTTGAAAAGAAAATCATGCGTGCAATGATTCGTGATGAGCATGTCAGAGCTGACGGCAGAGGTTATGAAGACGTTAGACCCATCTGGTGCGAAGTCGGCGTTATCCCGAGAGCCCATGGTTCTGCTGTCTTCACAAGAGGCCAGACACAAATCCTTTCTGTTGCAACCCTTGCGGGCCCGGGCATGGCTCAGGAGCTTGATACGGTTGATCCACAGACGAAAAAGACATTTATGCACAAGTATATCTTCCCCGGCTTTTCAGTTGGTGAAGTTAAACCGCTTAGAGGCCCCGGCAGACGTGAAGTCGGACACGGACACCTCGCTGAAAGAGCAAATGTCCCCGCACTGCCCTCTCAGGATGATTTCGGATACACAATCCGTGTTACCTCTGACGTTCTTGAATCAAACGGTTCAACTTCAATGGGTTCAACCTGCGGAACGTCAATGGCGCTTATGAATGCCGGTGTTCCTGTAAAATGCATGATTGGCGGTGTTGCAATGGGTCTTATCAAAGGCGAAAACGGCGATGACATCGTTCTTACTGACATTCAGGGAATTGAAGACTTCCTCGGTGATATGGACTTTAAAGTTACCGGCAACGATGAAGCTGTAACTGCTCTGCAAATGGATATGAAAGTCAAAGGTATCTCAAATGCAACCTTGAGAAGAGCCCTTGAACAGGCAAAAAGAGGCAGATTGCACATTCTTTCAAAAATGAGAGAGGTAATCACAGAACCTGCTTCTGAAATGTCACCTTACGCTCCCAGAATCTACACAATGCACATCCCGACAGAAGATATCGGCGCAGTTATCGGACCCGGCGGTAAAAATATCAGAAATATTATCGACTGCTCCGGCGCTGAAATCGATATCCAGGATGACGGCAAGGTTACTATCACAAGCAATGACAAAGAAGGTACTGATATCGCAATCAGAATGATTGAAGAAATCACGTTTAAGCCTCAGCCTGGCATGATTAGAAAAGGAAAGGTCGTAAGAATCATTCCTATCGGTGCATTCGTTGAGCTTGCCCCTGGAAAAGACGGCATGGTTCATATTTCTCAGGTTTGCAACGAAAGAATCGAAACAATCGAAGGGCATTTGAGCGTTGGCGATGAAGTAATCGTTAAGGTTATGAAAATCGACGATAAAGGCCGTGTAAACCTTACTATTAAAGGCGTTTCAGAAGAAGAAAAAGCTTCTGTTCAATAAAAAGCCTAAAACTTAAAAAGAGCTCCAAAAAGGAGCTCTTTTTTGTTACAAGTTTACTTTTATTCGGAATTATTTTAAACTTATAAGTATATACTAGATTTGGATAATTATTTATGGAGAATAAGTACAGAATAATAATAATTTGCATGGTCTTTGTTGTCATGGGCGGAATGCTGTTTGATTTGAGCCACCGTGCAAGCAAGTTTGAGCAGCAAAAAATGCAAAACGAACAAACCGCGACAAATTCTTTTGCTTCTAAAATTAAAAAAACGGATTCCGCTGAAACTAAAACCGATACCAGTGAAATGGAATTCATGGCAATGGCGCAGAATGCCAAAATGAAAGTTACTCCTGTTCGACGTTCCGAAAAAATGGAAACCACCGTAATAAGGGAAGAGCTGGAGAATGTCCCTGAATTTACTCCGGAAACCGCGAATTCTTCAATCCTATCCGGTTCTGTTAACGCTGAGAAGAAATTTGATTTTCCCCAATACGGGATTTCTGTTCTTCCATCGATGATTCCTGCAAAATATAAGACACATGACCTTAGCGGGAATAATTATTACTTTTTGCCCGCAGCTAAAGGCATGAATATTTTAGGTTTGCTTGTAAAAGCTGACTCATCTAACTCTATTTTATGGACAAAAGCAATAAAATATGAAAGAATTACAAAACCAAATGTCAGGTTGATTACTTTTGTTTCGAAAAACCTCAAAGTTTATTTCAGCCAGAGAAATGGCATGGGCGCTTATCCGATAAACCTGAATGAAGCCGGAAACGTATTGAAAAATCCGTATGCACCTGTTTATTACACAAACCTCGCTCCGGGCAGCTATAGATTTAGTGTTTTGAAAAATTTCACTTATAAGGATAATCAGTATTCAATTGTTTCATTTTTGAATCTGAAAGCGGCATCGAATTCTAATATGGTATCTGAGGACTTCTATATTTACAAAAATAAAGACGGAAACCTTGTAAAACATTATCTGCTGTTTGACAGAAAATTGCCTGTTAATGGTGAAGTTGCTCCTGAACCGGATTTTGATGTTGTAACGGACGAGCAGTATCTTTCAATAGTTGCAAAATCACCGGCTTCCTCTAAATTTTCAGCGTTTAACAGGGCTGTTAGATTCGGTGTGGATATTTTGACTGCAAATCTCAAGCCGCCCCAGACGCAGGCACCGAATGCTGTCGGGCCCGGTGTTTCAATAATTGATATAGAAGAATAGCTGCATTTAGCATAGTTAAGGAAAAATATGAGTGGTAATTTAAAGTACAAAAGAGTTTTATTAAAAATCAGCGGTGAAGCACTGCTTGGCGACCAGCAGTTCGGGATTGATCAAAAACCTGTTGAAATGATTGCAAACGAAATAAAAATTGCGCATGACATGGGGGCTGAAATTGCTGTTGTTGTTGGCGGAGGAAATATTTTTCGCGGAATGAAAAACAGCGCAAAACTCGGAATGGATCAGGCAAGCGGCGATTATGTAGGAATGCTTGCTACTGTTATGAACGCAATTGCGCTCCAGAGTGCGTTAAGAAAGTTGAATGTTTCCTGTCGTGTTCAATCGGCGATAGATATGGATAAAATTGCCGAACCATACATAAGATTCAAAGCGATTCGCCATCTTGAGAAAAATCGTGTGGTCATTTTTGCTGCAGGAACGGGAAATCCGTTCTTTACGACCGATACAGCCGCTGCATTAAGGGCTTCCGAAATTGATGCTCAGGTTATGCTAATGGCTAAGAACGGGGTGGACGGTGTTTACTCTGATGATCCGCGTGTTAATAAAGATGCGAAAAAATATGACAAAATAACTTATGATGATATAATAGTTAAAGGCTTAAAAGTTATGGATACTGCATCATGTGCTCTTTGTAAACAAAATCATATACCGATTATCGTATTTGATTTTGCGGCAAAAGGAAGTATTGCAAGGCTTTTGAGCGGTGAAACGTTAGGTACTTTTGTAGGAGAATAAAAATGGCAATTGACGAATTACTCATATTGGGTGAAGAAAAGATGGAAAAAGCGGTTGGCGCTTTGAAAAAAGAGTTTGCATCTATCCGCACAGGAAGGGCAAATCCGCTTATTCTGGACAAGGTTATTGTGGAATATTACGGTGTTCCCACCCCTTTAAGACAAATTTCACAGGTATCTGTACAGGATGGTCAAACGCTTGTTATTACTCCTTTTGATAAGTCTATTATCAAGGAAATCGAAAAAGCCATGATTAAAGCTGAACTCGGAATTACTCCTAACAGCGATGGCATGGTTATACGCCTGACTTTCCCGCCTTTGACTGAAGAAAGAAGAAAAGAAATCTCAAAAGATGTTAAGAAAATTGCAGAAGAAGCAAAAGTTGCAATCAGAAACATAAGAAGAGATATGACTGATGAGCTCAAAAAGCTTGAAAAATCAGAAAATCTTCCTGAAGACACAGTAAAAGATTCGCAGGATGAAATCCAAAAATTAACTGACAAATACGTAAAAATCATCGACAGCGTTGCTGCTGAAAAAGAAAAAGAGGTTTTGACCGTATAGTGAGCTTTCTGGAATCAATCAATAAAAATAAGCTAAGACTGATTACCGGATTAATAATCGGTTTTACCGTTCTGGGCGCGGTTTTTGCGGGTGGATTTCTTTTGATGCTTGTTGTAATGTATATTGTTTATGCTGGCTCAAAAGAATACGTTGCAATCCTCAGAAATAAGGGTTTTCGCCCGTTTTTAAGGCTTATTATCGCTGTTGATATAGCTTTTGTAATACTTACAACGCTCCAGCGTTTTGATTTGGTGCCAATGGTGCTGACTTTCGGTACAATCGGGGCATTTATGGCTGTTCTCTTCAAAGGCCGCCAGCCTTATATTGCGAATGTTGCTACTACAGTGCTCGGATTCATTTACGGCGGGTTTTTGCCTTGCTTTTTGATTCTTTTAAGGCAGCTGGAGATGAATTCGCTCGGATTAATAACAATTAAGCTAAATCCCGGGCTTGGCTTTATATTCCTGTTGTTTTTTACAATTCTGTTTACCGATGTCGGGGCTTATTTCTTCGGGTCAAAATTCGGCAAAACCCCTCTGGCTCAGGTTATCAGCCCTAAAAAAACAGTAGAAGGTGCGATTGGCGGAACTCTTTGCGGGGTTGCTGTTTCAATGGGAATCGGGTATTTCCTGCATATTTTCTGGTATCAGTCATTGATTGCGGGGCTGTTGATTACATTTTTTGCACAAATCGGCGATCTCGCAGAGTCCTTGATTAAACGTGATGCTGGCGTAAAAGATTCGGGAAATTCTTTGCCCGGACACGGCGGTTTTCTGGACAGAGCGGACAGCTACCTTTTCAGCACGCCTGTTGCGTATTTTTATTTTAAATACTTTGTAATTAACAACCAGCTGGCTCTGGATGTTCTTGATCTGGCAAGAAAGGCGGTTCATGCAGTCGGATTGTTCTAATTTGAAGGAATTCTTGAATTCTGTTGACGGGTTAGAGCAAGAGGAGGCTGTAAAGCTTCTTGAAATTGCTTTTTCGCACCCTTCTTTGTGCTCGGATGGGGCTGTTCCTTATACGAATTGCTATGAACGGCTTGAATTTCTCGGCGACGCAGTGTTGAAAATGGTTGCGAGCGAATATCTTTACAAAAAATTCCCCGAATCCCGCGAGGGCGAGCTTTCTAAGATACGCTCTTATATCGTTAGTGACGAAGTTTTGGCGCAAATTGCTTTGAAACTCGGGATGGAGAAAGAAATTCGCCTTTCAGAAACGGATAAATCGCTGCATTGCAATGAATCTATTCTGGCATGCGCTTTTGAGGCAATGCTCGGCGCCCTTTATCTTTGCGGCAAAACTGCTGAAATAAAAAGTTTCTTTGAAGCAAATTTTTCAGAATTGATAGGCGATATTGCAGAAAACAGGCTTGTAATAAACCCCAAGGCGATTTTGCAGGAATATACGCAATCTAAATCCAAAAATCTTCCGATTTACAAGCTTGTAAAAGAAATAGGCGCGGCTCATGCAAAGGAATTTTTTGTGAATGTTTGCTACGAGGGGCAGATTCTTGCGCAGGGCAGCGGAAAATCCAAAAAGGCGGCACAGCAGGACGCTGCGTTAAAAGCGTGCGAGCATTTGAACCTCTTACCGGCAAAGGAGCAATCTTAATGGAAAAAGTTATAGTTTCACCATCAATTTTGTCGGCAGATTTTGCAAATCTAGCCAGAGACGTTGAAATAATTCAGGAGGCAGGCGCTGACTGGATTCATGTGGATGTTATGGACGGACATTTTGTGCCGAACATAACAATCGGCGCTCCTGTTGTAAAAGCAATAAAACCTTATGCAAAAGTGCCTCTGGACGTGCATTTAATGATTGATAATCCTCAGAATTACGTCGAGGATTTTGTAAAAGCGGGTGCGGATATTTTGACTTTCCATTATGAGGCTGCTCAGGAGATGACAGAGGACGTAATTTCTCACATAAAATCGCACGATATCCTTGTCGGACTTTCCATAAAGCCCAAAACCCCGCCGCAGGAGATTTTGAAGTATCTTTTGATGGTTGATATGGTTTTGATAATGACTGTTGAACCGGGATTTGGGGGGCAGAGCTTTATGCAGGATTGTGCGGAAAAAATCCCCATAATCCGCCAGAATGCTCCGGAAAATCTTATTATTCAGGTGGATGGCGGAATAAATGCGCAAACCGGCAAAATCTGTCGTGATTTGGGTGCAAATTCCCTCGTAGCAGGCTCATATATCTACAAATCCGATGATTTTGAAGAAGCAATCGAGTCTTTAAGGGCTTAAATCTTAAAATCTTCCGATGCGTATTCCAAACCGTTGATGTCCGCCAGTTGAAATGTTCCTTTTTCCATTTTTTCATAAATCCCGTGGCGTTCGTAAAGATTTTCTCTTGCTTGAGCAACAATCGCTGCAATATCGGCGCCTGTTGCTGATTTTTGGAACAATTTTCTTGCAAAATCATCCCTGTCAAAGCTGCTGTTGACGGGTTTGTCTTTTAAATAGTGGTTTAAAATTTCAAGACAGCCTTTTTCGTCGGGAACCGGCACTTCAATAAGGTTTCCGAAGCGTCCGTTTCTTTTTATTGCGGGGTCAATGCGCTCGGGGCGGTTTGTTGCTCCGATTATCCAGACTTTGTCATTATTTTTTTCGAGATTTTCTGTAAGTGTCAAAATTTGCGAAACAACTTTGTTGCTGTGTTCAAAATTTTCTCCCTTTTCCCTTATGCCCAGAATCGAGTCGATTTCGTCGATAAAAAGCAATGATGGCTGATTATTTTTCAATTTTGCAAATATTTTTCTCCATTCTGCTTCTGATTCTCCGACGATACCGCGGGTCATCGCGCCTCCATCAACCTGAATGCAGAAAATATCCTTGTTTTTGCGTTTTTTTGCTTCGCCGATAATCGCTAGCGCTAAGAGTGTTTTGCCGGTTCCGGGCGGGCCGTATAATATTGTACCTTTGTTTTTGTTGTCCGGAAACGCTTCAGGATAAAGCATTGGAAAAAGAACCTTGCGTTTTAGAATTTCTATTGTTTTGTCCATTCCTGCAACATCATCAAATGTTCTATGCGGGATTTTCTCTGTATTTTTTGATTTTTTTGTTTTTGGAGAAGCGGAGGCAGTTTCTGGATTTGAGTGTGTCTGTTCCGGCACAAAACCTCCATCAAGCCCCGCATCTTTTGTTAAAAAACTTTCAGCGGGGTATTTTGCGTCGTACAAAATTGCATTTGATTCGCGCGGTGTCTTGAGTAGCTTAATTCTGACTTTATTTTCTTTTTGAATTATATCCCCGTAGTCAGCAGGTTCATGCGAATGGACGTACATCCAATCAGCATTTTCTTTTGAAAGGTTAATTGCGCGCCCGTATATGAGAAGTTTGTCGTTTTTACCCTTGCCGATTATGAGCGGGTCGGTGCCTTGATCGTTTATTACGTAAATTTTTTCAATTTTCTTGGGTGCGGGCAAAAACGAGTCTTCTTTTGTCAACTGATTCGAAACAGCTGCCTTTAAAAATATTGAGTCAGGGTTTCCTATGATAATGAGGCTTTTTTCATCTAATAAATGCAGCGTATCCGCTAATTTTAGCGAAATTATTTCGTCATGCGCATTCAGCTGGATATCAGATTGTTTTTTGGGCGTCTTTGTGCCCCAAATCCCGTGAAAATTTATCTTATAAATTGGCATTATTGCGGGAGATGCATATTGTTGCGTATAATTCATCTGAATTTGAGCCTTTGCCTTTGAAATCGGCTGCACGGGGGTGTTTACTCTGCTAATTCTCATTC
>URHD01000004.1 GCA_900547585.1 uncultured bacterium
CGTTTAAAAAATACATGACCGATCCTGGTTTTATATCACCGGCGAAGACCGAGGGTGGGAAGCCGAAGGTGAGTAAGCGTGGGAGATGGATTACTTATTTTTCTGATGGTGGCTATGGCGTTACATATAAAAATGATTCGGATGTGGGCTACTATTATAATTATAAGGGAAAACTTGAAATGCTTGAGATTGATGAGAAAAATAAAAATGCATTTCCATATCTTTCCAAGCAATACGATATAAACGGTAAATTATTACAAGTTTCTCAGGAAGTTTCAGAAAGAGAATCTTATGTTTTTGATACTCAGAAAAAGTTGTTGGCACATTGGATAAATCAATATGGATATAATGAAAAAGGGGAATTAGAAAAAACACGTAGATAAGATAATTATAAATAGAAAAAAGAACAAGCCATGGCTTGTTCTTTTTTGTTGTAAGGAAAGGGGAACAAATGGCTATTCGTAACAAAATTACCAAGCAGGGCAAAGATGTCCCAAGCAAGCTAAGCGAATCCTATGCACGGGCAGTGGAGGAAATACGCAAAAGAAGTGAAAAATTTCGCGAGGAGTTTAGCAAAACAATGCAAGACTTCGTAGGCGAACAAAAAACAGCACTGGAGCAGATAATAGAAGTAGTAGACGGAGGAGGAAAGCAGAAAGAGAACCAAAACGCGCTGGAAAGATTTTTGTTCGGAGAAAACAGTGAACAAATATTCCAAAAACAACTAAAAGCATACGAAACCTACATGGAAAGCGCGGAAGCAATAAAAGAACGCTACGCAGATGACGCAGAAAAACAAAAAGCCGCGCTATATCTCTTGAAAGAGAACAAAAAAGGGCGTATGGGAATAAAAAACAGCTCAGAAGATGACGAAGCTTCAAGCGGATTTGTGGGCGAAATGGTAGAGGGCATGTCGGATGAATTGTCAGACGGTTTGACAAAAATGTTGACGGATTTTGAGAATTTTGAAGCAAATTTCAAAAATCTCGGGAAAAATCTTGCCAACGAGATGATAAAAATTTCAGCAGATGCATTAATGCAGCTGATTTTTAATGAAGAAAACACAGCCAGAGCAATTCAGGCTATAAGAGCTTCTTATGGTGCTGTTAAGGCTGTGGGTCGCGGAATTATGGGCTTTTTTAAGGGCGGATGGGCCGGTGCTGCTGCAGGAGTTGCAGGTGCTGCGATTTCATCACATCATTCCGGCGGAGTTATTCCGGAGGGCGCAAATGTTAATCTTCCCGGCACAGATGAGCAATTAGCGTTGTTAAAAGGCGGGGAGAGAATATTGAGCCCGGGCGAAAATGTTCAATATGACAGAAATTCCAGCGGAAGCAATGTTGTCTTCAACAATTTCAACATTAAAGCGTGGGATTCTAAAGATGTTCAGAAATATTTGCTTGAAAACAAGCAGTTGCTTAATGCGATTACTTATGAGGGGATAAAGGACAATAATCAACGATTAAGACAAATCGTAAGAAATGCTTAGTAAAAAGAAAAGGAGGAAATTAATGAAGGACATTTACAACATTTCTTGTAAGGTAATGATTGACGAGAAGGCTTATGAGCTTGAATTTGATAATCGGGCTTATGCGATGGTCGAAAATCTTTTGGACAAAGGTACTTTTAAGGTTTTTCAAAGTTTTGTGCTTGATAATAACCTGAAATTGGATGAATGCTTGCAAGTTTTTTATGCGGGATTGGTAAAACATCATACTTCTGCTGAAATTGAGGAAGTTAAGAAAAAATGTGAAGAAAATCCTGCAATTTTGCATAAAAATTTGTATTCTTTGCAGTTTGCGTTCGCAAAGCCACTAATTTTGCCGGATGTTGCGCAACAAGCATTGAAAAAAGGTAACGGATTAAAAAAAAAGACGCAAAAAATGAAAGCGAATTAGGATTCGACTGGGTTTCAATGTACGCTGCGGCAAGGAGTATTCTGGGTTGGAGCGATGAGGAATTTTTCGCTGCTACACCCAGAAAATATTATGCTCATTATTTTGCTTATTGCAAAATGCATAATATTTTAACCGAAAAACCCTCGCCCAAGCCGCTTGTCGGGAGAGATGCGATAAAAAGTCTTTCCCAAATTGCCGGAAAAATTAGATAAAATTAAGGAGAATAAGGGATGGAAGAAAAAATTAACGCCCTGCTTGAGCAGGTTGGGCGTCCTTATGAGATGTTCAACGAAGATGGTACATATCAGGGATGTTTTTATCCTGTACAGTTTTTATATCCGGAAAAACCGAGATATAAAATGCGTTCAAAAGATGATGATAAAAATTATTGGTACGGGCTGGCAAAATTAAAGAAACATTGCCACGAAATTACCCGGGATGAACTGGAAATGGGTGATATCATTGCGACCAGGTTCAAAGATGAGTTGCATGTTGCAATTTATTATAGACACGGGAAAATTATCCATGTTTTTAAAAATCATACCTTACAAATCGGTCGATTAAGGTTTTTTGACAAATTTAATATTCAATGTTTTAAGGTGGTGGTATAATGCCGGTTTTTACAGCGATTGGTTCAGCAATATTAACTAGTATCGGGTTTACTGTGGCTGCTGCTGGTGCTTCTGCTGCAGGTTTTGCTATTGTAACTGGTACGACGGCTATGATTGTAGGTGTAGCTGCCACAGCTAGTTTTTTTGGCGGTATTGCATTATCTATTATTCAAAGCCAGAGAAGTGCTGATTTTGGAGCTCTTTCCCCGTCTTACGGACAAGGAATGAAGCAAACACAAACAAATCAGGATTTGCCGATTCCGCTTTTGTACGGAACATGCAAGCTTGCTGGCAACAGAATCTGGCAGGATGAGGATTATTTGACTACGATTAAAAGAATTGTGGCGTTTGCGGAGGGCGAGATTTGTGAATTTACTGATATTCGCCTGAATGACATTCCGATTAACGAAATCAGCGGGATAACTGTCAACAAATACTACGGAACACGTGATCAGGTCGTGGATTCTATTGTCGGCGGGGCAAATCAGGAGGAAAGAGCCGAAAAAGTCGGTTCTTTAAGGGATGTGGCTTATCTGGCGATTAGTGTTCCGCGTTCGCAGAAGATTGATATGAATTACAACCTTACTGCGGTCGTAAAAGGGCGTAAAGTCAGGGTTTATACAAGTTCGTATTCTTACGAGGTCAAATATAGTGAAAATCCAGCGTGGGTTATGTTTGACTTTTTGACTTCTTACAACGGACTCGGGCTCGGGATTAACAACTATGGAAATATCAGTGATGATTTGGTCGCGGAACTTTTTGACCTTGACAGCTTTGTGGAGGCTGCGGAGTTTTGCGACGAGCTTGTGGATGGGAAGCCCAGATTTACTTTCAACATGATTTTTGACTCACAAACTTCTGCAAGAACGCTTATTGACGAGATTTACCGTTCTTGCAGGGGCGGGTTATTTATCAAAAACGGGAAACTTCAGTTTAAAATTGATAAACCGGAGCCTGTGAGCAAGGTATTCTCGCAGAATGATATTTTAAAAGGTTCTGAAACCTTTGAAACTCTGCCCAAGGAGGAGCATTATGATATTTTGAAGTGTGAATATATTTCTCCGGATCATGAATGGCAGAAAGTCGAGGCTTTTGCGGAAATTCCCGAATACAGGGATGGCGTGCCGGTTGAGCACTCGGTAAATATATATTCCTGTACCAATTTTGCTCAGGCTTCGCGTTTGGCATGGTATTATGTCAACTCTAAGATTTTGCAGCCTTATTTCGGTTCGTTTAAGACCGATTATCGTGCTTATGACTTGGAAGTTGGCGATGTTATTATGTTCGATTCGCTTCTTATGGGGCTGGAACGCTACAAAGCTAAAGTCGTGAGTGTAAAAGACGATGGGGCGGGCGTTTTCTCTGTTGAATGGCGAACTTATGATGAACGCCTGTATTCTGATGAGCTGGGGTCAAAGGAACCGAGGGTTCTGGTCTCAAATCTTGGCGATTTATACGGATATCCTGATGATGTTGTGAATTTTAATGTTGTGCAAACGAATAATTTGTTCAATTTTGTATGGCAATACAATAAATGCGCAACTGATATGTACGAAATCAGGATGGGTGAAAGCTGGGAAAACGGGACTATTCTTGCTTCCAGAATAACTCAAAATAGCGCTTCGATTTTGATTCCGACTGCCGGATTGTATAAATTCTGGATAAAGGCCTTTAACGGCTACAATTATTCAAAAAATCCGACAATGGACATCATAAGTGTGGATAGTGTGCCTAATCTTAACGAAATTGTGAAGATTGATGTGCTCAAAGACCTTGACGGAGTTTTCAGCGAGCATATGAAGTCTTATCACAATACGCTTTTATTAAAAAAGAACACAGATGTTGTGTGGCACCGGCTTGACCAAAAATGGAGCAAAGAGCCCGGCTATTATCAAACCGCCGGGAAGTGGGGCAGCACAGTTTTTGAAAACGGTGAATACGAAAGTCAGGTTTTTGACATCGGAGGGGTGCTCAAAAGCGTTGTGACATTTGATTATGACTTTTTATCTGCGGATGAGCAGAATACTGTTGTAATCAAGTGGGCATATTCTGACGACGGGCAGGAATGGACGGATTGGAGTATTGTTAACAACGGAACTTACACTTTCAGGTATTGCAAGTTCCTGATAGTGATTCATTCTTACAACAATGTTCAGGCAATATTGACGAATTTCAAGGTTTCTGTGGATGTTCCTGACAAGGAGGTTGTTGAGGAGCTTGAGATAATTGAAACCTCAGGGCTTGTGGTTGAATATGATTTTATAAACCCTCCGTCGATTGTTTGTACGGTTAATGATGCCATAGATGCTTATGTTGTTGTTGCTGAAAAGACTAATAAATCGGCCTTATTAAAGGCTTATAAGAATTCCGGTGAATTAACTACTTGTAAGATAAGCTTTAGGGCTAAGGGTTATTAATTATTGGGGAAGGTTGTTGCGGCCTTCCCTTTTTTTATGCGGTTAGTGACCCGATGAGCTCTAATTTCTGTTTTGACCTAAGCGGCTCATTGAAATCTGGTATTGTAATCCTGAAAGGAGATTACAATGACAGAACAAAACAGTAACACAAATCTTGAAGAGCTTTATCCCTGGATTGACGATGTCACGAAAGAGGGAGCTGATTACGAGCCTAATGATTTGAACAACAACCTTATGCACCTGAAATATGTTCACAGACCTAAAAACGTCGCAGGAAGAAATATCGGCGATATTTTCTGGACAATGAGGATTGATGAAAATATAAATGGTGCTTATCCTTGTGATGGCGGAGAGTTTATGGAATCTGATTTTTCCGGAGAGAATAATCCTTATGAACTTCTGGTTCTGGGCAGGATTCCCAGTGTGACTTATGAGGAATATGCGCAACAAATGGAAGCTAACAACGGAAATTGCGGCTTTTTTGCGCTGGATACGGAGAATAACAAGTTCAAACTGCCGACATTGCATAAAATTTCAATTGAGGCCACAAAGATTACGGGGAATATCGGAGATTACATACAAGACCAGATTGTTAATATAACCGGTAAATTTGGTTCAGACGATCGTATGACTCAGATTGCAGAAGGCGCTTTTTCTGTTGCAGCTGATACATATAATACCGGATCTACCGGCGCAGAGGTAGGTACAGCATTTGAATTTAGCGCTTCTAACGTTGTAAATACCGGTGACCGCGTTAAACCGCGAACTATCTCATTGAGAGCAATGGTGCAGCTGGCAAATGAGGTTGATGATGCGGTATCTATTGAATCTTATACAAACAGGATAGAAATTAAAACGCAAGAAGGTCTTTCTGCGCTTAGTAATGCTTCATCTTGTTTGACACAATCTCAGGTAACTAATTGTGTTCTTGAATCGCCTCGAAAAATTAATGTTGAAATAAATTCAGACGGGAAGCTTGTATTAAAAGCAGGGTCAGTTGTTGTTTATCCTGATACAGCAACAAAAACTTTCAAAGAATATACAACTACAAGAGATTATGTTTCTACTGGCTTTAATAATCGCCAACAGAGTTTATTGCTTGCAATGCAAGGCGGGGAAGAAGCGTGGAAAACTTTAGACGGTATAGCTGCAGAACTTTATTGCTCAAGCACAACACCAGTTATAAACGGGCAACACGCGGTCTGGCTTAATCTCGAAACTTTTGAAACTAAATATACCAATGATTCCGGTTCATCTTGGCAGAGTATAAGGTATTCAATGCCTTTCGTTATTGCAACCTGCTCTGCTTCTGCTTACACTTCAATAGATTCTGTGCTGGACAATTTTACTTTCTGGGGCACATATTTGATGGTCAGAGATGATGTAAAAGTTCTTGCTCCAGCAGGAAGAAATCAGAATGGAACTCTTAATAACAAGTTGATAACCTCTGTTATGAGTGGCCGTAATTATAACTTTAATGGGACAACTGACGCTTATCTGCTTTTGGGGAATGATGATAATAGTGACAATGGTGGTGTTTTATGCACTGCATATTATGACTATAGCTACAATAACAAGGATAATACTATACAATTAAGTGGCTCTGAATATAATTGTGCATTATGCGGAGAAATGAAAATCATTAATAGCTGTATAACCTATCTTAAAGAAGATGTAGCAATAAAATTATTAAATATACAACAGGTAACACATGCAGGTATGCCATCGAACTCCGTTCAAAGTTTAAGCTGGCCGTCTAGCGGTGCAGTATTCACAGCACCTGCGGATGGTTATTATTTTGCAAGAGGTTACTCGCAGAGCACCAGCTGGGCTTCTTTAAGTTTAGACAATGTGGATGCTGGCTTTTCGACCCAGGAAGTTTTAAGCGGTGTATCCGGTTCGGGGCTTGCTGTTTTTATTCCGGCAGGAAAAGGACAGCGTGTATCTCTTTACTATGAAAATCTAGGGGATTGGGCTGCGAATAATGTATATAGAGAATTCAGGTTCATACCGACAAAAGGCGCTGCAGGGGAGGTTTAGTAATGACAAAATATTATATTTCAAAAGACAACAGAATAGTTTTATTTGACGAGGATTTGCAAAGGCTTGTGAATACATTGCGATTTATGCCGCAATACGCGGGGCTCGAGATTTTTGAGACGGACAAAGAAATTATCCAGAGGAATGGTGAGTTTGCTTTTAAGGAAGACATCCAGCCTGAACTTTTTGCAGAAGCCAAGGCGAAACGGCTGGAAGAAAACAAAGAAGCTTACGAGGCTGCGTTAAAAGCGGGTGTAACTTATAAAAATGCGTTATTTGACTGTGATACGCTGGCAGCGGTGCGGGTGATGGGTCAGATGGCGGCAATGCAGGCGATGGCGATATCGGAGGAGCCGACGATTGATTGGTTTGATTATGATTATCAGGCGGTGACGTTGACTGTTGCGGAGTTTTTGGAGCTTGCGGGGTTGATTACGTTGAATACGCGGCGGATTGAGACGTTGAATTGCGGGTTTAACACTGCTATTTTGGGCGCTGGGAGTATTGAGGAGTTGGAGGCGATAAATATTTCATATTCAGCGGAGCAAGAATCCGCGGAGGTTTCTTCTTCCGTTGAAACTTCGCCGTTGGAGGAAGAAATTCAAGATTAGAATTGGAAAAAGGAGGATTATTATGAGTAACAAAGTATTAGAAATTCTAAAGGCAATTTTGGCAATGGCGCTCCCACATATTAAGGAGCTAATTGAATCGAAGGTCGTTCCTGCGCTAAAACGCAAGGCTTATGAACGGCTGGACGATTTTGCATCGGATAGAATTGAGGATTTGACGGAACTTTATGAAAAAATCCTGAAAACCGAAAATTCAGCAAAAAAAGAGGCTCATCTTGAGGGATTTAAGCTCGGCGTTGAGGCAATTTGTGCAATAGGCAAAAAGCTCGTCGACGCTGGCGAAGTGCTGAAAGGACAATTAGAAGCTTAGAATGGAAAAATTTATAGAATATGCTCCAATAATTATTGTTGTGATGGGTTTTTTCGTGGCGTACAAGGTTTTTGTCACCCCGGAGCAGCTTTCGGCGGTAAAGTCTGCATTGATTGAATATATGGCGGAACATTATGTTTCGGACAAGACTTATCGCGAAAATCACCGCAACTTGCAGGAGCAGTTGTCGTTGATTCATCAGGATATTAATGATGTGAAGAATTTATTAATCCAAAGGAAAGGGGAATAATGCAATTATCCGACTATTTTAAGCTGGAGGAGTTTACGAATTCCGAAACAGCGAAAAGTAAAGGCATAAATAATACACCTGACACACAGGTTTTGATAAATATTGTGCGATTGCATGACAACACGCTTTATAAACTGCGCAAAAACCTCGGGCATCCGGTGATTATAACCAGCGGTTACCGTTGTAAAGCTCTGAATACTGCTGTTGGCGGGGCTGCAAATTCACAGCATTTAACCGGAGAAGCGGTTGATTTTGTTGTACAGGGGCAAACAAACGCGGCAGTATTTAACTGGTGCAAAAAGAATCTTGAATTTGATCAGCTTATACTCGAGCAGTCCGGTTCTTCCTGCTGGATTCATATTTCTTATAAACTCAAAGGAAATCGACAGCAGGCGTTAAAATTTGACGGGAAAAAGTATATTTGTGCATGATAGTGATTTCTGATGCTCCCGCGGCAAGGCGGGGGCTTTTTTTACTGGCAAAAACTTGCATCACCCATGTCCGTGCATTTTGCGCTGTACTTTTTTGGCGGGTCGGCTTCCATGTTTCTTACGCGCGTGTAGTTCAGGGTGTTATATCGAAACGGTACAACTGTTACGCCGGAGTTTGTTGAGGCGTTTTTGACCCTTGCGGCGGTTGTTGAGTATGAAGATGGACTTGAGGACGCAGGTCTGTAAAGATAATTGCCAGAATAACCGCTTCTTGAGTGCGTATAGGTCGAATTAATCGACGGTACGGACGAATTGTAGTTTGAATATGAACTGTATGAGGATGAACCTGAGCGTGCGGCAGAATTGTAATAAGAATGTGATGAATAATAGCTTCTGGCTGCGGAGGCAGCGGAGCCGTAGCTGTTTGAATAGGCAAAAGTGCAGGATGCGGAAAGAAAAATGCTAATTAACAATAATAAATACTTCATGCTTCAATTTTAGCACATTACGCAAGAAATTCGCACAGGATTTCATTGGAAACAAGAATCCCTTGCGTTGTAAGCCTCCAACCTTTTTCAGTTCTTATCAAATGACCTGTTTTTTCGTATTTTTTAAGGATTTTTACATATTTTTCATCAAAATTGATTGAAAATTTTCTGTTAATTTTTTCAGAATCAATCCCCGCGCAGCGCCTGAAACCGAGGAAAATTTCTTCTTCGAGTCTTTCTTCGAGAGTAATTTCATGCTGATTTTCCGGTTTTTGCGGGTTTTTCAGGTAAGATTCCAGATTTGCAAAGTTTGAGTATCTTATTCCGCCAATATAACCGTGCGCAGCAGCTCCGAATCCGTAATATTCTTCGTTTTTCCAGTAGTTCAAATTGTGGCGAGAGAATTTGCCTTCACGTGCAAAGTTGCTGAACTCGTAATGTTCAAAATCGTTCAAAATCTCTATTGCTGCAAGATACATTTCAGCCTGAGCATCATCGTCGGCAATATTCGTGAATTTTTGTTTTGAAAAGGGTGTTCCCTCTTCAATTTTTAATCCGTAAAGCGAAATATGTTCAGGATTCAGTGAAACTGCGGTTTTTAAGTCGTTTTTAAATCCCCCGGCGCTCTGTTCGGGCAGTCCGTATATAAAATCCAGATTTATATTATCAAATCCGGCTTTTCTGGCATTATTGTAAGCCAAAACGGCTTGCTCTGCATTATGCAGGCGATTGGCGATTTTTAGGATTTTATCGTCAAAAGACTGAACCCCTAGGCTCAAACGATTTATCCCGCATTGCTTCAGGGCTTTTAAATATTCAAAATTGACTGAATCCGGATTTGCCTCGAGCGTTATTTCTGTTTTTTCGTCGAAATTCAGGCAGTTTAAGATTTTTTCCACCTGTGAAATCTCAAGCAGCGAGGGCGTTCCCCCTCCAAAGTAAACGGTTTTTAGCATTTCGCCTTTGTATTTGCTTTTTATCTCCACGAGGAGTTTTTCAATGTAAGCGGCCTGTTTTTCAGGCATGTTGTAAGAAACAAACGCACAATACCCACATTTTTGCTTGCAAAAAGGGATGTGAAGATAGGCACACCGAGGCATTAAAGCAATCTTTCGTGTTTAAAATGCTTTTCGCCGTTGCAGTATTCGCCTGCGATTTGACCGTTGCCATAAAGTTTGTATTTGTAAATTGTCAGCCCCTCAAGCCCTACAGGGCCTCTTGCGTGGGTTTTGTTGGTGGAAATTCCAACTTCTGCGCCGAGCCCGTACCTGAATCCGTCAGCAAACCTTGTTGATGCGTTGGCAAAAACGCCTGCCGAGTCAACAAGGTTCATAAAAAGTTCAATATTTCCGGGGTTTTTGGACAAAATACAGTCGGTGTGTCCGGAGCCGTATATATTTATGTGGGCAATTGCGTCGAAAATGTCCTTTACTGCCTTGATTGAAACGGTTTTGTCGCCATATTCGGTTGCCCAGTCTTCTTTTTCAGCCGGTTCGAGATTTTTGCAGATACGCCTGCATTCTTTATCTGCTTTGATTGTGACATTGTTGTCCTCAAAGGTTTTTACCAGTTCCGGCAAAAATTCTTCAAGGATATTTTTGTTAATCAAAATTGTTTCAACTGCATTGCAGGCGCTCGGGTACTGGATTTTTGCGTCAAGACAAATGTTTACGGATTTTTGAATATCCGTTGTCTCGTCAACATAAATATGGCAAATTCCGGCTGCATGACCGAGAACGGGAATTTTTGTGTTCTCCTGAATGAACCTGACAAGCTCATTTCCGCCTCTGGGTATCAAAAGGTCAATATATTTATCCATTTTGAGCATTTCATTAACATCTTCACGGGTAAGAAGCAGATTTATTGTGCCTTTCGGGAATTCTTCAACCTCAGAAAGCGCTTCATTTATAAGGTTTGCTAGGATAATGTTCGTATTGGCAGCTTCTTTTCCTCCTTTGAGAAGCACTGCATTTGCTGATTTTACTGCAAGGGCGGCAATTTGCGGAATTACATCGGGCCGCGCCTCAAATATAACGCCGATTACGCCGATAGGGCAGCTGACGCGGAACAAATCAAGCCCGTCATCAAGCCGCATTGCCCATTGCTTTTTGTTTACAGGATCTTCGAGGTTTGCGACATCTTTTATGCCCTGAATCATATCGCGCATTTTATTTTCGTCGAGTTTAAGCCGGTTGAATGTGGAAGCTGAAATTTCTTCATTTTCAAGCATTTTTGCCGCTGCGGCAAGGTCTTTTTTGTTTTCTTCAAAAATCTTTTCTTTATTTTCTTCAATTTTTTCGGCAATTTTTAAAAGCGCACGATTTTTCACCTCACAGTCCAAAGACGCGAGCGTGTAGGATGCCAGTTTTGCGTTTTGTGCCATAGTTTGAAGAGTTGTGGTCATTTATTTTGTCCTTTTTTTTATAAAAGTGCGATGTTGTCGCGCGTGATTATTGCGTCGTAATTTTTGTAGCCGAGGATGTCCAAAATATCGTCGGAATGGTGCCCGAGGATTTTTTTGCAGTCCGAACAGTTGTAATTAATCATCCCGCGTGCAAATTCGTTGCCCTCAGTGTCCAGAATGCTTACGATTTCGCCTTTCTGGCAGTCGCCCTCAATATTTAAAACGCCTATAGGCAAAAGGCTTGTGAATTTTTTCGTTAGCGCTTTTTTCGCGCCGTCATTTACGGTTAAACGCGCTTGAATATTTGTTGCGTAAGCAATCCAGCGTTTTTTGTTTGCAAGAGTTTCTGTGGGCAGGAAAATCGTGCCTAATTCCTCTTTTTCAAAAATGCGCTGGATGACATGAGGCTCTTTTCCGTTGGCGATAATGCCTGCGCCGCCGGAACGGGTGATTACTTTCATTGCTTCAAGTTTGGTTTTCATTCCTCCCCGACCGCCGCTGGAGGCGTTTTGGGCGTAGCTTTCGAATTCCTCATTTACTTCCTGCACAATTTCGATTTTCCTCGCGTTCGGGTTTTCTTTCGGGTTGTCGTCAAAAAGTCCGTCAATATCGGACAAAACTACGAGCAAATCTGCGTCAAGCTCGCTTGCAACAAGCGCGGAAAGCTTGTCATTGTCAGAAAAACTGATTTGGAATGCATCTTTGTAAAAAGCAAGCTCCTCGGTCGAAACCGTATCATTCTGGTTGATTACAGGGATAGCTCCGAGTGAAATAAGCGTGTTCAGCGTATCATGAAGGCTCAAATATTTAATTCTCTGGGTGAAATCTTCTTCTGTTAAAAGGATTTGGGCGGTTGTAAAGCCGTATTTGTCGAAACCGTCTTCATAAATCGACATAAGCCGCGATTGACCGACCGCTGCGCACGCCTGTTTTACGGACATGCTTTCATTTGAATCAACATTCAGCCTTTTTGCGCCTAATCCTACGGCTCCGGAGGTTACGATTATGACCTCTTTTCCTTGTTTTTTGAGTTTTGCGATATCTTCAATGAAAGTGTAAATTCTTGAAAGCGAAATTTCCTTGTCGTCATTGCGAAGAACGTTTGTTCCGAATTTGAAGACGATTCTTTCTGAATTTACTATTTTTTCTCTAATTTGTGCCTGATTCATAGGGTGATTATAGTTAAAACAACAAGAAAAGTAAATTGCGCTTCTTTTATCCCGCAAAATAATTTTCAAGAATTTCAAGTTCGGGTTTTTCTGAGCAAATCCGGCATTTTACGCCGATAGGAAGCGTGATTTTCTCTTTTTCGTGACCGATTTTGAGCCCTGAAATGATTGGAATATCTTTTTTAAGCTCTAAAAATATATCTTCGAAATATTCCTGCGAATCTAACCCTGTAAAATCACCAAGCACTATTGCGGACAGATTTTTCTTGAACTTTTCGATATTTAAAAGCTGCGTAAGCATTCGATCGATTTTGTAAGCCGGCTCGGAAACATCTTCGATGAATAAAACAAAATTTTCATCAGGGATAAAATCAAGCCCTGCAAGAGAGGCAATAGTCGCCAGATTTCCGCCCCAGAGAAGCCCTGCGGCAGTTCCCTGTTTGTAAATTTTAGGGTTTTCAAGCGGAAAAACCTTTTGTTCATCACAAAAAACATCCCAAAACGCTTTTTCCGTAAAGGAATCCGGTTTTTGTGAAAAATCTGCGCACGCCATTGGCGAAGAAAATGTTACGAGTCCGGTTTTCTTAAAAAACATGAGCGAAAGCGCCGTTATATCCGAATGTCCGGCGAAAATTTTCGGATTTTTTTTGATTATTTCATAATCAATTTTGTTAACGAGCCGTAGCGCCCCGTAACCGCCGCGTGTGGCGATTATTGCGGAAATTTCTTCGTCAAGAAAAAAATCTTGAATCGCTTTTAGCCGTTCTTTGTCGGTGCCGCAAAGATAATTGTGCTTTTTTGCGGAGTTTTCGGAGATTTTGACTTTAAATCCCTGATTTTCAAAATAATTTTTCGCATTTTCAAGCAGTGAAAGCTCCTTAACCTCGCCTGCAACCGACAATAAACCGATTGTGTCGCCTTTTTCAAGTTTTCGGGGTTTAAGAATTTTCATAAAATGCGCCTTTTTAAAAATTTTCAATTATAATTATATTATCATATTGGAAGTTATCCGCATAGCACGGGGAAAGAGTTTTGACAGAAAGATATTTACCGTTATACAGAAAATACCGACCGCAGACGTTTCATGATTTGATTGGTCAGGAAAATATCGTAAAATCGCTCAGCAATGCAATAAAACTGGGTAAAATTTCCCATGCTTATCTTTTGTGCGGCCCGAGAGGAACCGGAAAAACTTCATCTGCAAGGATTTTGGCGAAATCGCTGAACTGTGCTGAGGGCCCGACTCTTACGCCGTGCGGAAAATGCCCCAGCTGCCTTGATATTATAAATTCCACGCCGATTGACGTTGTAGAAATCGACGCTGCGAGCAACAGAAAAGTCGAAGATGCAAGAAATATCCTCGAAAAAATCCAGTTTGTGCCGGTAAACGGGCGCTACAAGATTTATATAATCGACGAAGTTCACATGCTGACAACAGAAGCATTTAACACGCTTTTGAAAACCCTTGAAGAGCCGCCGGAGAATGTTATTTTCATCCTTGCGACAACAGAACCGCACAAAGTGCTCGAAACCATCATTTCAAGATGCCAGCGTTTTGATTTCCGCAGGATTACAACCGAAGATATTGTAAATCACCTCGAAAAAATTGCCGAAAAAGAAAATATAAAGATTTCAAAAGACGCGCTTTTCACTATTGCGAGAAGCTCTGCCGGCGGAATGAGGGATTCTCTTGCACTTTTGGATCAGTTGAGCGTTATGGACGCACAGAAAGAAATTACTGCGGAAGATGTCAATGAAATGCTCGGCAGGCTTTCTTTTGACACGCTTTTTGAAATCGGAAAGTGCATTTTTGAGGCTGATTCTCAAACAGCGATTACTTTGCTGGATAAAATTTACAGCAAGGGAAATGAGCCGTATCAGATTGTTTCAAACATGATTATGTATTTCAGAAACATGCTGATTGTGAAAAATTGTGCAGATAGAAATATAGCAATGGATTTGACCCAGCTAAGCGAGCAAAATATTCTTAAATTGCGCGAACAGGTTGAAAATATTGAGGTTGAACAGCTGATTTATCTCATCGAACGCCTTTCATATTATTCAAAAGAAATCAGAGAAACGACCAACAGGTACCTCTGGCTTGAACTTTGCGTAATCGAACTTACATCTAATGTGAAATATTCAACTTATTCACAGTTGATTGAAAGAATCGAAGCGCTGGAGGCAGGAAGTGTCAGCACTCCTGTTTCTTCGACCGTGACAGCCGCAAAAGTCAACAAACCAGAGCCTCCGAAAACCGTTTTTGAGTCTACTCCTGCACCGTCTCCTGCTCCGGCGCCTGCCGCTCCGGTAAAAGAACCGGAAACTGCACATCCTGCGCCAGTCCGTCCTCAAATTCCGGAGACGGAAGAAATCAAAGAAGAAAAAATACTGGAACCGCCTTCCTCTGTGCCTTCTGCTGATGGCGATATTTCTGTTATGTGGGGCGGAATCCTTGGAAATATTGAAAGTATGCCGTCTAGAATGTTTTTCCACAGCCTTTCCCGACCGGTTTCGCTTTCTCCTGATGAAATTGTGATTTCGTTTGCAAAAGAGATTTTTGTTAAGCAGGCAAAGGAAGATTCCAAAAATATGCCGCTTAAAAAGGCTGCAATGGAGTATTTTAACGTCAGTGACATAAATTTAACGATAAAACTCGCTGACGCATCGGATCCTGCGCCTGTCAGCCCGAAGCTGTCGCAAATTATAGAAAAAAAAAAGGAGCTGACCCCGCCTCCCCAGGCTGTAATTGAAAAGGAGATTGAGGACGAAAACGCGGAAGCGCTGAGTGCGGAAATTGCCCCTCAAAAGCCTTCAGAGCCCCAGCCGGAGAACTATTCTGACCAGACAAGGATGGTTTTGGACTTATTCAACGGAAAAATTATCGAATAACGGGCTTTTTCTGGTTTTTACTTATTATTTTAAAATTTTTTCTTATGTTAAAAGATGGACATAGGATTTATAACAATATATAATAATTAAGCATAAAAAGAGGAATTTAAGATGACAGAAGCAAGACGCTGGTATGATAAAGACCCTATTTTGAAAGAAGCGCTGGATCTTTTAAGATTGCAGCCTGCTGATACCCAGGCAGAAGCTGCCGATTATATTTTGAAGCTACAAGAACAGGTTGCGGCGGATGTAATCGAACGTTTGTATGACACAATCACTAAATATCAGGGCAAAGGCAACAGATGGTACGACAATGACCCTGTTATGATAAAAGCCATTGAAATGCTCAGGCTTGCGCCTCCGAAAATGCAAAGATTGGCTGCTCTTAAGCTGCTTTTGGCGCTGGAAAACAAAACCTCGGAAGATATTGAATAAAAATGAAAAGCAACCTGAGAGATGTACAAAATCTTATAGATAAACGCGGAATAGAAATTCAAAAAGTCGGCATAAAAAACGTAGATGTTCCTTTGATTATTCAAAGAAAAGGAACGGAAAATCAGGTTGTTTCTGCCCGTGCAAAAATCAGTGCATCATTGGATTCCTGCCATAAAGGCACGCACATGTCGCGATTTATGGAAATTCTCAACGAATGGAGCGAAAAAGAGTTGCTCGGAGTGGATATTAAAGGCTGTCTGGAAGCTGTAAAAGACCGTCTTGGTGCAAAAGCTGCAGAGGTGAAATTCACTTTCAAATATTTCATAAAAAAAACAGCTCCGGTCACAAAACAACAGTCACTTATGGCTTATGACTGCTCGTTTGAGGGCAGGCTCGACAATAATGACAGGTATAAATTCTTCCTCGGCGTAAAAGTGCCGGTAACCACGCTTTGCCCCTGCTCAAAGGAGATTTCGGACTATTCTGCTCATAATCAACGCGCTTTGATAAAGGTTTTGATTAGCTATGATGACAATCAGCACATCTGGCTTGAGGATTTGATTTCCGATATTGAAAAAAAAGCCTCATGCGAGGTTTTTCCTATCCTGAAAAGAGAAGACGAAAAATTTGTAACAGAACGTGCCTATGAAAACCCGAAATTTGTGGAAGATGTGCTGCGAGATGTTGTGCTGATGTTTAGAAATAACGAAATAATTAAATATTACGAAGTCGAAGTTGAATCCATAGAGAGTATTCACAACCATGAAGCCTGGGCATATCAGCTTGAGGCAAAAAAGGACGAAAGATGATTGAATTGTTTAACGAATATGTGCAGTCTATTGAAACATATGTGATGTTCAGGATAAAACAGGCTGCTGCAAGGCTGAAACCTGCTCTGGAAGCTAAAAACCGCGCACCGATATTCCTTTCAATGGGCGCTCCTGTGCAGGCTCCGCCGGAGTTTGTTGTTAATAAGCTCAAAGAAGCTCTTGATATGGACGGAATTCACACTTATTCTTCGCCTAAGGGCGAGGATTATTATCTTGAGGCGGTTGCTAAAAGGATGAAAAACCGTTTTGGTGTTGAACTTGACCCTAAAACAGAGATTTTTTCGCTTATTGGCTCAAAAGAGGGGCTTGCGAACCTCATAAGAGCCCTGTGCACTCCTGCACATGATAAAAAGGACAAAGATATTATTCTGAT
The DNA here is from genome assembly GCA_900547585.1 of uncultured bacterium. Lineage (GTDB taxonomy): Bacteria > Cyanobacteriota > Vampirovibrionia > Gastranaerophilales > Gastranaerophilaceae > Spyradomonas. The sequence continues at coordinate 17,178 of URHD01000004.1, forward strand.
TCCTAATCCGGGTTATGCTTCTTATAAAGAAATGCTCAAAACCAATGGTGCAATTGGTTATCCTGTTCCATTGAGCAAAGAAAATAACTATATGCCTAATCTTGATGAAGTTTGGGAAAATTTGAAAAATGATGGTTTTGAGGAGAAAAAAGTAAAAGCTTTGATTATAAATTACCCCTCAAACCCGCTCGGTGCAACGTGTACGATTGATTATTTGAAAAAAGTAGTTGAATTTTGTAAAAAACACAAAATTCTTTTGATTAGTGACGCGGCGTATTGCGATTTGTACTTTGATGAGGCAAAAATTCCGCCAAGCGTTTTGCAGGTCGAGGGAGCAAAGGATATTGCCGTCGAATTTTTCAGTTTTTCAAAGCCCTATGCAATGACCGGCTGGCGTTTGGGCTGGATTTGCGGAAATAAAGAGGCTGTGGGCGCTTTTGGCCGTTTGAAATCAACAGTAGATACAGGACTTTTTAAAGCTTTGCAAAAAGCAGCTTCTGATGTATTAAATTCAAAAGAGGGCGACGATTACATAAAAGAGTCACAAAAATCGTTCAAAAGAAAACAAAAGATAATGGTTGACGGGTTCAGGGAGCTCGGCTGGGAAATAGAGAATGTACCTGACGCGACATTTTATCTCTGGCTGCCGGTTCCTGAGCGTTTTGGGTCATCCGAGGCTTTTACTGACGCAGTGTTGGAAAAATCAGGGATTGTTCTTGTTCCGGGGAATGCTTTTGGCGACAGGGGTGAGGGATTTTTTAGAATTTCGGCTGTTGCAACGGACGAAAAGCTGGAAGAAGTTATTTTGCGCTTAAAAGAAGACGGGTTTTATTTCGCAGGGTAAATTTCTTGAAATATCCTTTGTTTAGACGCCGGACTTTCACTTGAAGTTTTTACTTAAAAAACAGAAGAAAACGGACGAATTTTACTAAAATCGCCGCATTTACATCTCTGTCCCCAAAATCCAAGCATTTTTTCGCGATGTTTTAGGGATTAGCCGCAAGTTTTTGCCCGTTAACAAAATCAGCAAGTGCATTTATACGCGCTTTCAGCGTATATTCGCATTGGATTTGTTTTGCTCTTATTGATAGTTCAAATGCGCTTATTGCGGATTCGAACAACCCGTTAGCCCCGTTTGTTTCTTTTTTTGCCATAATACACGTTTCTTTTTTAATGCCTATATTTATAAAAACAATTTAATAACAAATATTACAAAATCAACAAAAAATTGTAATATAAGTTCACAAAAATAATCATATTTACTTCCCCGCTGATAATGCTATACTGGTTATAGCTTATCCTGAGAGGTTTAAATGTCAAAAATTCTTATTGTTGATGAAAATGAGGCAAATCTGACCGTACTTGAGAATATTCTTCAAAAAAGAGGGTATGAAACCGAGCTTTGCCACTCCGGTTCCGGAGCTATGGCGCTTGTGCAGGAGAAACCTTTTGATTTATTGTTGATAAATCCGGTTTTGTCCGACCTTGGCGGGTTTGAACTCTGCGCAGAGCTTAAAAAGGATGAGTTTTTGTCGAGAACTCCGGTGATTTTCATCGCCCCTGATGATTCGTACAATATTATGAAGGGGTATGAAGTTGGGGGTGTTGATTATATTCCTGCGCCTTTTAAGGAGCCCGAGGTTCTTGGTAGAATCGGTGCACACGTGAGAATTATCAAGCTTCAGGAAGAAATCGTTGATCAGCGCCGCTCTTTTGAGGAGAAAATTCAAAAAGAAGTGCAGGATATTACCGCAACACAGATGGCAACCATCTTTTCACTTGCAAAACTTGCACAATCAAAAGACGATTCAGGGCTCCACCTTGAACGTATTCAACGCTATTGCTTTGTTCTCGCAGAGGATTTGTCAAAAACTTCAAAATATTACAAGGATATTGATGAAAAATTTATAAAAGACATTCTCCACGCTAGTCCGCTCCATGATATCGGAAAAGTCGGCATTCCCGACCGGATTTTGTTGAAACCGGCAAGACTTACGTTTGATGAATTTGAAATAATGAAAACACATACCCTGATTGGCGCAGAAACGCTCCAGCTCGTTAAATATAAATTCGGAGATAATAAATTTATTGAAATGGGGATTGATATTGCGCGTTCTCACCATGAAAGATGGGACGGAAAAGGCTATCCTCACAAACTCAAAGAGGAAGAAATACCTCTGAGCGCAAGGATTATGTCCATTGCAGATGTTTATGACGCTTTGAGAATGAAAAGGGTCTATAAGGCTGCTTACACAAAAGAAAAGGCTAATACAATAATAGCAGAGGGCTCTGGCACCCAGTTTGACCCTGTTATGGTTGCGTCGTTTAAGCGTGTGGCGGACAAATTTGACGGTATATACAGAGAGTGGGCGGATTAGGCTGATGAAATTTCTTTTCAGGCTAATAGTGCCTATATGCTTGTTTTTTCTCTCTCTAAATCCTGTTTTCTCCCAGCAGACAGTGATTACCATACCTTCTTCCGATGTTTTGCCTTTCGGGCATATGATTTTGAAAGAATCGAACCGGTTTAGCCCGTTTGGTGACGGGTTTGTGTCGCTTACGCCTAATATGATTCTCGGTACCGGAAAAGATACAGAGGTTTCTTTTGGCGTGGGTACGAGTATTCGTGATAGAACAGATGTAAAACTCGATATGACTGCAAAAAAAGTTTTTCGTATTAAAAAGCGGACAAGGCTCACTGTCGGAGGCCGCCTCCAGCCGTCTTTGACTGCGGGTGAAAAACCGGATAGCATGATTTATGCCCATACATCGTTTCTTGTGAAAAAAACAAAAACTACATTAACTGCCGGTACATATGTCGCAGGATACAGCCAGATGCCTGACAGTACCGGCGTGATGCTCGGCATCGACCAGACTATCATACCTAATAAGCTTCGTGTTGTTGCAGACTGGATGTCCAGACAAGATTCCGGGTGTGCGCTTGCTGCCGGCATGAAGTTCAGGCCTGTTCCAACTACGTCATTTACGACGGCTGTTGTGATTCCGAATGACAGTGAGGACAGAGTTGCATTTTCGTTTTCTGTTTCCCAGTATTTGGGGCGTGTGTTACCTGAAAAGAAAAAGGACGGGGAGGAGCTCTGATTATGAAAAAATTATTCGCAGCCCTGCTTTTGATTCTTTGTACAAATTTTGTTTGTGCACAGGATTCGTTGAAAAATTTTTACAAAGCTGATTTGGAGTGCAGTAATTTCTCCGGACAGGATTTAACCGGTGCAAATTTCGAAAAGGCGGAGCTTGACGGGGTAAATTTTGAAAATGCCAACCTCACAGGTGCAAATTTCAAGGGTGCGGACATTGAGCGCTCGAATTTTAAAAATGCGAACCTTACAAATGCCGATTTTGAGGATGCGGATTTGGAGGAAGCAAATCTACAGGGCGCAATTATCAAAGGAACGAACTTTAAAAATACAGAGCTTGAATATGCAATTTGGGTAAACGGAAAAGTTTGCGGAGCTGGCTCAATAGGGGCTTGCTGGTAATTGATTTTAAAAAAACTATTCGGCTGTGTCGTTAATTTTGCAATTTTCCTCGCTATATCAGCAAATGCAAGAAATTAATTTTTCCGTTCCGATTCCCCCGGGCACGCAACATTTAAAAAACATCATTTACGCTTTTTGAGCCCTCCTCCATAGTCACTCCAAAATTAATTTCTTGCATTTTCAGGATTAATAAGAAATTTCATTAATTTTGCGAAATAAACTTGCATTTAATCGTTAAAATAACGATAATAAATATGGATTTTTACTTCAAAATACCCGTGAGAGTTTATTAGAAAGGGTAATACTATGACAGAATATGTATTTTTAGACGGCAAGTATTTAGATGCGACAACAGCCTCAATTCCGGTTAGAACGCACGCTTTTTTGTACGGAACTTCGGTTTTTGAGGGCATTCGCGCTTATTATAACAAGGAAGAAGACCAGCTTTATGCTTTCAGAATGAAAGAACATTTTGAAAGGCTCATAAACAGCGGGAAAATCATGCATATGCATTCAAAATATTCTGTTGATGAGTGGTGCGGGCTTGTTAAAGACCTTTTGAAAAAGAACAATTATCGCACAGACGCCTACATCAGACCCCAGATTTACAAAAGTGCCTGCAAAATCGGCCCGGGGTTGATTGATAATCCTGATTCCGTGTTGATTTTCTCATTTGCGATGGGGGATTACATTGATCTGGCAAAAGGTTTGAGCGTTTGTGTTTCAAACTGGCGCCGTGTTGATGACAATGCAATCCCTCCGCGCGCAAAAGTCAGCGGCTCTTATGCAAACACAGCTTTAATCATTACAGATGCAAGAAAAGCTGGATTTGACGACGCAATCGTGCTTTCGCAGCAAGGTTTCGTTACAGAAGGCTCTGCAATGAACCTTTTCCTTGTTGAGGGCGATACACTCGTTACCACACAAACTACTGACAACATTCTTGTTGGCGTTACAAGAAATACTATTCTGGAGTTGGCAAAAAATGTTCTCGGTTTGAAAGTAGTGGAAAGAGAAATCTCAAGAACAGAGCTCTACATTGCCGATGAAGCTTTCTATTGCGGCACCGGTGCGCAGGTCAGCCCTGTAACAAGCATTGACCATCGTCCTTTGGGAACGGGCGAAGTCGGCGTTCATACAAAAGAGCTCCAGAAACTTTACTTCGACGTAGTAAAAGGCAAGGTCGAAAAATACAAAAAATGGTGCACACCTATCTATGATTAATTTCTTAGGGCTTTGTGTTCAAAATTTAACATCTGCTGTTAAATATATTTTTAACAGAAATACAAAATTCCGCTCGGTAATTTCGCAGGCGGCAATGATTAGCTATGATTCGCTTTCAATATCGCTTATCATTGTTTTCATTGCGTCTGCGGTAATTGCTTTGCAGGTTTCAAAGCAGTTTTTGATGAGCGGAGCCGAGGGGTATGTTGGCGGATTCATTGCTGTAGCTCTTGTGCGCGAGATTGCGCCGGGGTTCGCTGCTCTTGCAATAGGCGCTCGCGCAGGAACAGCGATTTGCGCGGAGGTCGCAAATATGCAGGTTACAGAGCAGATTGACGCAATAAAAACGCTCCATGTTGACCCTGTCGGCTATTATTTTGCCCCGAGAATCCTTGCTGCGGCAGTTACTGTGCCGATGGTCGTGATTCTTGCTGAGTTTTTGGGTATTGTGGGCGGTATGATGGTCGCTTATGTTGCAATCGGGCTTCATCCGAATCGTTTTATGAACACGGTCTGGCTTTTCCTTAATACAAGGGATATTTATATAAGTCTTTTTAAGGCTTTTGTTTTCGGTGTTTTGATTACGCTGGTTTGTGCAACGCAGGGTTATGAAACCCGCGGCGGAGCTAAAGATGTAGGGATTTCGACGACGCAATCCGCTATAAAATCCACAATTTATCTTTTGGTTGCGGATTTTTTGATTAATATTGTGTTTTACTTATAAAGATATTGACCGGCAGAGCCGGAGATCCCCAATCAGGTTGGAGATGGCAACAAAGCTAAGTTGTAAGACTAAAAAACTGTTGTCATTCCCGCGGAAGCGGGAATCCCCAGCAAAGCAGGTCTGCAAGCGCAATAAAATCAATTTTTAGTCTTAACAAACTGCGCAACCAAATCAGCACAGACAAGACTTGCATAAAAGCAAAGCCATGGAATCAAAACTGCACCAGCAATCGTTAAAACAAGCACCATTGCTGCAAAATGGAATATTACACCCACTGCAACAAGCAAAAGCAAAAGAATTATGTAATTAAGCCAGTTTTCTTTCAAAAGCGCCCAGCCTTTTTTGAAATTTATGAATGAAAATACATTCATATCCTGCGAAAATGCCCCGCACATGAGCGGATAAAGCAGCGAATAAAGAGTTGTTAGCCCTGTGAGCGCAAAAATCAGCACAAAACCGATGAACATTATGAGCATTGAAAGAACTGATGTGCCCAATGACAATGCTCCCAGAAAAATCAAAAGAATAACCACCGCGAAGAACAAAACCGGCAGCACAAAAAGAAAATGCCCGACTGAAGTTTTTATGCCGGCAAAAACTATCCTGAAAAATTCTTTCCAGCAGGGCAAAATCTCCTCATTGCCGTGTATTCTGTTGTGAATTACCATAAATGGATAACCCGCGAGCGCAAACATAATTGCCGCGGCAAAAACAGAGCAGGTCGCCAGCAGCGCAACATAGAAAGGAACAGAACTCGTAAACGGCAGCACCATAAAAGGCACGCACAGCACGAATAGCGCCACTGCTGATAAAAGTCCGCCAATTGCGACTTTTCTGCCCCATTTCGAGTCTTCTTTTACAAATGTGAATGCATTTTCAAAATTTATTTCCATATTTATTCTCCAATGACTTCAATTACTTCTTCTTTGTTTATGCCGGCCAAAAACTGCCCCGCGATTTCAGCATTTAACAACAATACGTAGAACGAAAGCGGAACAACGGCAATTAAAGAGATTAATCCTGTTACAAGAAAGAGCAGAAAAGAAAACAACTGTGAGAGTATTGAAACTGCTCCGATAAGGCTAATATACAGAAGAAATTTGAATATGTGCCCTTTTAAAAACCCCCAGGCACGTTTGAAATTAAAGAAAGATGTAATTTTAAAATCTTGAGCATAAGAAAGGCTCATCAAAAGGCATAATGTAACAATGCACAGCAAATAAGCAATAATAGAAAAAATTAAAATGACAGAAACCGCCAAAGAACCCAGAATTGGGCCTATAAAAATAAAAAGAGTAATAAGAAACAATAAAAACGACAACGGAAGTATCAAAAGAAATGTGCCTATAAATGCTTTTAAACCGGTTATAAAATTTTTCTTAATCTGCCAATCAGGCATTATTTGTTCGTTTTGGTGAATTCTGTTGTTTATTATCTGAAAATAATACCCTATTGAAACACATGCGAAAAATCCCGCAATAACAGAAGCAGCAAGAGCAACAGGCGCATATTGCGCAAAAAGTTCTTTTATTTGTTCTTGTGAAAGAAATTCCTGAATTATGGAAAAAACAGTCGGAAAAAACATTACAAGGCAGCCAATCACAAATTTTTTGCCAAAATCCTTATCGCTCACAGGATGCGTAAACACATTTCTTAAATCAAACATAAAAACTCCTTTTCATAATCTCTAATTCTACTATTTTTTAAGCTTTGTTACAATCTGTTGTTTTTATAAAAATTTGTTTTAATATTTCTTAACAAACACGTTTAAAAAATTAAAAAAACGGGCATATAAATAGTATAGGGTACACTAGCTATATAAAGGAATAAATTTATGTCAATTGATTCAATCTCCACCTCCTCATCATCAGGCTCCTCGTATACAATGTCAACAAATGACGCAGAATACGAGAGAATAAAGAAAAAACTTGCGGCTCTTGGCATCGCATCTTCCGGCGATAAGGCAACAGATAAAGCAAAACTCGAAAAATTCGAAAGTGAAATGAAAGCCCAGCAGGAAAAAGAAACACAAAAAAACGATGAAGCCCAGAAAGCCCAGGCTGCGTCCGGTTCTGCTTCTGTTCCTGCCGAATGGCAGACAATCCTTGCGCAGGTTGGAATTTCTTCCTCCGGCGATATTGATACGGATTATAACAAGGCTTTGAGCATAGTTCAGGAAAAACTGGCAACCGCACAAACCGAAGTTGACAAAGAAAAATACAGAAGCCTCAAAAATCAGCTTGATGCATTTGTTTCTCAAAATTCTGCGGCTCCGGCGGCAGCTAATACCGCAAAAGTAGGCTCATCAAGCCTTGCAGAGCTGAATAAACAGTTACTTCTGGGATAAGGCAGGCTGTAAATCGATTCCGATAACCTCAATCCCCTTGAATTCCGAGCGGACTTTGTATGCGTATTCTGGATTTGACTGATTCATAAGATATCCTAAATATGCACCCAGTATGGCTTCCAGTTGTGCTACCGGAAGCATATTTGCTGGGAGCTCTCTGATTCCGAACTGGAATTTAAGGGCACTTTGAAACGCCTTGCAGTCAATGGGCGTCCTGTCTTTGTATATTCCGGCGAGCTTTAAAGAGCTTTTCAGCTCATGAATGTCAAATCTGAAAATATCAATGCCTTTGTCCTTGAGTTCTTTAAAATATTCTGTTCCTCTAAAAGAATAGCGCTGAATCCATTCGCTTTCTTTGTTAATGAGCCTGTTTGTTTGAATAAGCTGGTACTGGCGTGAGTAGAGCTTCCATTTTGCGTTGAGCATGGTGGGATTTTCCGGGAGAGCTATGTTAAAAACAGCATTTTGCTTGCCTACAAAGTTGTCCAGAAAATACTTTATGTCCTCCATTGTAAAAAGCTTGTCCAGAGTGATTACATTGAGCGAGGAATCCAAAACTGCCGCACCTGTTTCGGTTGAAGCAGCAGAACCAAGCGATATTCCTACGAAATATTGTTTGTTTTGTTTAAATTCGATGTTCATTTAATAGTTTTATCTTTTCCTTTTTTGTTGAATTGCAATACCCTGGCTTTCGTATAATTTTTCAAAATTCTGCTGTGAATCCTGATAATTTAAGACGGTGTAGTGTATTGCTTTGTTAACGATGTATAACAGAACCGGCAGTGTAATGATTATTGTTATTGCTGCAATAAATGAATGAATCATGATTCTTTTCATTCGTTTTTTAGCATTGCGTTTGTCCTCATTTACGATATATTCTCCGAGCATTTCATTAAAAACCTCAGAGCGTTTTTCTAACGACAGTTTTTCAAAGTAATCAACATATTTTGCGTCAGCTGTGACCACATATTTTTTTGCCTGCATTTTAGATGTATCAAACGACTCTTCAATAAAGGCACTTTCAGGCTGCGGAGCTTCTTCGGTTTCATCTGGAAAATCATCAGCACTTTGCATCGTCATTTCTTCCGAATCATTCGCCATGGCGCTCATTTTTCGGATTTTTGCCTGAAGCTTTTCGATTTCTTCTTTTTCGTTAAAGTTTTCGTCGGTTATTCCAAAGCCCTGCGGTATTTCTATATCGTCGTCTTTTTCTGCCATTATCCCTCTAAAATCTGTTGATTTAATAGAAAATTTTTGTGCTAAACTGTGTATATTATACTACAATTTATATCATATACACCAGATATAAAATTTTATCCGCCAAACAGGCAAAAACGGAGAGAGAAATGTTTGATTTTGATAAAAATATTTTAACCGGATATATAAAAAAATTAAGCGAGCCCAGAGTTCTCATAATCGGTGATCAGGCAATCGACGAAATGATTTACGGCGATACCGAACGAATTTCAAGAGAAGCGCCGGTTCTGATTTTGCGCCACGCAAACACGAAAATCATACTCGGTCAGGCTTCCAATGCCGCTCACAACCTCGCTACCCTTAATAACGGCAAAGTTTCCGCCATCGGGCTCTATGGAAATGACTACTATGCGCCCATTCTGCTCAATGCAATGAAAGAAGCCGGCATAAATACTGAATATATGGTTGAGGATTCTAACCGCCCTACCACTGTTAAATCAAGAATTTCCGGCGCAAGCTTTCATTCTGTAACGCAGCAGATTGTCCGCGTTGACAGGGTGGAAAATTCCGCTCCATCGGCTGAAATTGAGCAAAAAGTTATCGAAAATATTGAAAAGGCAATTCCTGAGCATGATGCGGTGATTTTGTCGGATTACAATATTGGATTTTTGACTGAAAACATAATCAGAGCGGCCATCGAAACCGCAAGAAAATTCGGAAAAATCATTGTTGTTGACGCACAAAAGGATTTGTGGCGCTATAAAGGCGCATATTCTCTCACACCGAATCAGCCTGATACAGAAAAAGCAGTCGGGTACTTTATCCGTGATATAGAAACCCTCAAAAAAGCCGGAAATGACCTGCTAAAAGCCACTGAATCCGAAACCCTGCTTGTAACCCGCGGCGGCGACGGAATGGCTGTTTTTGACAAAGACGGCACACTCACAGAGGTTCCTGTATTCAATAAAACCAGAGTTTTTGACGTTACAGGTGCCGGCGATACGGTTGTTGCGTCATACACACTGGCGCTTGCGTGCGGCGCGCCTCCAAAATATGCGGCTATAATCGGTAATATCGCCGCAAGCATCGTTATTCGTTCATTCGGCTGTGCGACAACCTCTATTGACGAAATATTGGATAGCTTGAACAAGATGAACATGGAAAATTACACAATAAAATTATAATTTAGCGAGGAGTTTAATTATTATGGATAAACTGAAACCGTTTGATTACGTAATACTTGCAGTTATTGCTGCCGTGCTGGCTATAGGCGTTCTAATTATAACCGGCGGAAATAAAAAACTGTCAAAAACCCCTGTTGAAGCAACAGAACCAATACAGTTTCAGGTTATGATTAAAGGTGTTTCCCTTACGGACACGGAAATCCCCTTTGTAAAGGGTGAAAAATCTTTTATTACAATCAGAAACGTGCCTTATACAGAACTCGAAATCACGGATGTGAAATATGCTCCTAAAAAATATCTTCTTGAAATTCCTAACCCGCAGCAGCCTTTTGCGATTATTGATGACCCGGTTCAGCCCTTTCAGTATGATTTAATCGTGTCTTTGAAAGATAATGCAAAAATCACCGACGATGGCGCTGTTGTTGGTGGGAATAAAATCAAAATAGGTATGCCGATTGTGCTCGAGGGCTTTAATTACCGTCTTGGCGGAACGGTTTCTAACGTAATCGTTCCCGGAAAAACCCAAAAATCCAAAGGCGAGGCACTTCCTATGGCGCAAGCCGTCCAACCCGGTGCAAAACCCGTTACTAACACACCGCAGCAGGAAAATACGGTAAAGGAAAATGATAAAAAGTAGTTTTTTGAGCTTGAAAAACAAAATTTACGGATTTTTCCAGAGAAAATGTGAACCGCTCGTAAAAAATTCCTGTCTGCTGTCGAATATTGATGCGCTGATAATGGTTTTTATCAGCCTCACGTTAATTGGCTCAACTTTTTTGGAAAGCGAAAAAATCGGGCTTCTCGGGCTTGGCGTTGTGGGGTTGACCATTGTAAAACTGTTCGTTAAAAAAGGCGCCGAGGCTAGAATAACCCCGTGGGACGGGGCAATTTTTGTTTATTTTGTGATTTGTCTTTTGAGCACGTTCAATTCCGAGCTTATTGCGGACAGTGTTCATGGATTTTTGAAAACTATTATTTATATATCGTATTATTTTTGCGCGGCAAATTATTTTCAAACAAATCAAAACAAAATCCGCTATTTTTTTCTGCTAATCGGCGTTCTTTGCTCAATTCAGAGCGTAATCGCAATCTGGCAAAACCTTTGCGGCGTTGAAGAAATTTCTACGTGGCAGGATACGAATTACGTGAATCCTGAAGATGTAATTTCCCGTGCATACGGCACTTTAAAGCCCTACAACCCGAATCTTCTCGGCGGCTACCTTGTAGCAGGGATTTCCGGCTTAATCGCAACCGCAATGCTTGCTTTTTCAAAGAAAAATTACAAAACTTTTGCAACAAGCACGGCAATGTTCTTCATCTGTGCTGCTGCAATCTTTTTCACAGGCTCAAGAGGCGCTTATCTGGGGCTCGGTGCGGTTATTTTCGCTTTTGTGCTCCTTTTTACAAAAATTATAAATACAGATTTCAAAACTGCTGAAAAAATCAAAAAATACTGGAAAATTCTTCTGGGGGCTGCTGCAGGATTCTTTGCGATTGTGCTTGTTTCTACCCCGCAAATCGTAAAACGGTTAATGTCCATTTTTATTTTGCGTGGCGATTCCTCGACTTCTTTCAGAATGAACGTTTATAATTCCTCCTGGCAGATGTTTCTTGACCATCCAGTACTCGGGATAGGCGTCGGAAACAGGACTTTTCGCGAAATTTACGGATATTATATGCTGACCGGTTATGACGCTTTAAGCACATATTCTGTGCCTCTTGAAATTGCTGTTGAAAGCGGAATATTTGCGCTGCTTGCATTCGTGGCGTTTATATTAATGTTTTTGTACAGAAGTTTAAAATTTATTTCAAAACCGCTTGAAAATGCACTCCAATCGGGTCTGCCCGAAAAGATAATCTCCTGTGCTGCAATATTAACCGTTGCAGGCGTGATGGTGCATGGGCTGTTTGATACAATATTCTTTAGACCACAGGTGCAATTCCTGTTCTGGACGATAATTGCAATTGGTTCTTCAGTTTTCTTCAATACTGCGGAACAGTGCAAAAATAGTGAAGAAGGAGTAAAAAATGAAACTCTCTAAACGTATAGCTCTTACGATTATAGCTCTGCTGGGTTTTATAACTTCAATAAAACTTACAATTATCTATTTTGACGTAAATTTCAACCCCTATGCGCTTTCAAGTTTTTGCTCCATAAACGAGTTTGTTGATTGTGACGGCGTTGCAAAAACTACACATTCGCAGTTTTTCGGCATTCCGCTTGCTATCTGGGGGCTGTTTCTTTATTTTATCTTCCTTTTCTTTACTTATGTTGATAAAATCAAAAAAATCAAATTTCTGGGCTTTCTTGAGGTTTTTGAACGGCCGGAAAGTTATATTTGCGCGCTTGGCTCAATTGCTTTTGTCATTTCAATGTCGCTGTTTGCGCTTTCTGTTTTTGAAATTCACAAACTCTGCATATTGTGCCTCGTAACTTATCTGTTGAACCTTGTAATCGCAATAGCTGCGCGTCCTGACGGCGAAAGTTATATTTCCGTGTTCAAAAACAGCTTTCAGGACTTCATAAAAGCTTTGAAAGTTAAGAAATACGCAATTTCCTTTGGGATACTCGTCCTGATTGCGGCTGTCTTCCTTACGTACACAACAGTTTCGGATGTTATGGCTCCGCAGGTAAAAAAACAGAAAGAATGGAAAGAATTTACAAAAGGCGTTGACAAATCCGGCGCTGCAACCGGTAATATCCTTGGCGATCCTGACGCAACCGTTATAGTGCATGAATATACGGATTATCAGTGCCCGTTTTGCTTTGTGCTGAACACAATGCTTCATCGGGCGGTTCATGAGCTTGATAATATAAAAATTGTCCACCACAATCTCCCTCTGGACAGCGATTGCAACAAATATATGCCCGGACAAATGCATCAGGGCTCCTGCCTGCTTGCTAAATACGCAAATGCCGCCGCAAAGCAGAATAAACTCTGGGATTTGAACATTTTTATGTTTGATAAAGAGAATCTGACCGAAGAAGAACTGTTAAAAGGTGCAAAATCGCTCGGAATCAACGCTGAGCAGCTAAAAATCGACGCCCACAGCGAAGAAGCAGCCAAACAGCTCGAAAAAGAAATAGATGATGCCACAAAACTGGGAATAGACGGCACGCCGGCTATTCGTATTAATCTTGAAACGCATATTGGCATTGAACCGTATGAAGATTTAAAAGCCCGCCTTATAAAAGCCGGCGCAAAAGAGAAGAAATAGCCCATGCCAAAAACGATTCTTCACGCTTGCTGTGCTGTTTGCTCTGCTTATCCGGTTGAAAAGCTTAAATCAATGGGTTATGAACCGATTGTTTACTTTTTTAACCCGAATATTGCCCCGAATGAAGAATATGAGCGGCGCCGTGATGAATTGGTTAAATACTGTGAGAAAATTGGCGTTGAGCTTGTTGTTGAAGACGGTTCCCATGAAAATTGGCTTGAATTTATCAGCGGACTTGAAAATGAACCCGAAAAAGGCAAAAGATGTGAAAAATGCTTTGAATACAGGCTTTTACAAGCGGTTCGCAAAGCAAAAGAACTCGGGATTTCTAACTTTACAACAACATTAACCGTAAGCCCGCATAAAAATTCGCAAATCATCTTCAAAATCGCTGAAAAAATCGTCGCTGATGAAAGGATGCGCTTTATAGCTGAGAATTTCAAGAAACAAAACGGCTTTTTGCGCACAATGGAACTTGCAAAAGAAAACGATTTTTACCGCCAGAACTATTGCGGGTGTGAATTTAGCATTAGGAATTAAATTTCAATATCAATCTCTTTGCCGAGCTTATTCACCGCCTCTTCAAGGATTCCCGGGAGTTCTGAATTTTTGGCGTTATCGATTTTCTGTGAAAATTCCCCTATAATCGGGTATTTTTGATTGATTTTTTCTGACAATGCCTTTGCAAAGTGCCTAAACCCTACGCAGCCCGTGGCTTTGGGCGGTTGTGGGTGAAGTGTTGTTATTACTGATTTTACACCGGTCATGCCTTTACCCTGAAAAAGCCGCAGTGAGGTTGTTTCCAGAAGATCAAATGTCTGGAGCCTTGCGTTAAATGATGGTTTTTTATCTATAACTTGCATATTTTAAAAGTAAGTCAAAGCTAACTTCTTGTCAAGGTTGGATTTTGTGGCTTTTAACTATTATGTTAACTTTTGTAATGATTTCTCCTCTTCTTGAATTTCAAAAAGAGGATTTGTTTTTATATATATGTCAGACATAAAAAATATATCAAGATTGAGATATGAAAAGAGTAAATGAGTAAGAAGAAGGAGTAAACTATGAACGTATCAGCAATTGGAGCAAACCCCTACGGAGCTAAAGCAGAAACAGCAGGAACACTGGCATATAAGCCGCGTCCGGAAGCAGCAGGAACACTGGCATTCGGCGCAGAAACAGCTGGCTCGTTGGCTTTTGGTAATGATAAGGGCGGTTCGCTTAACGTAATGGCATAATTACCGTTAAAATCAGGCAGCTACAAGACTGGAGAACGAGGATGAATGAAATCCGGCTAGTTAATTACACACTAATCACGGCTTTGGTTTTGCTTCTGGCAGCATATGTTACCTCGATGCAAAGCCTTGCGCAAACAAACAACCAAGACATGCAAATTTTATCAGTAGCGACTTTACAGTACTAAAAGAATCAAACAAATTGCACACAAAATTTTAAAGCACCTTTTAAAAAGGTGCTTTTTTTTATTAATTTTTCAACTAATTTTGAGCTTCTGCTTCTTTTGCTGCGCTGTAGCAGTCCTTGCACAAAACATCTTTTGCCGGATCCGGCTTAAATGGCACGCGCGTGTGGCAGCCGCATTTTGAGCATATAACGTCATACATTTTTTTTCTGTTTTTTTGTCTTCTTGCTTTTCTGCATTCCGGGCAGCGTTTTGGTTTGTTGACAAGTCCTTTTTCTGCGTAAAATTCCTGTTCTCCTGCGGTGAATACAAATTGTGCTCCGCAGTCCTCACATACGAGGGTTTCGTCTTGGTACATTTAGTTTTCTCCTTAAATAATAAACCTGTAAATTGCTAAGATAATCCGGACAAAGCAGAACTTAGAACTTACCGCATTTATTTTATAACTTTTTTCAAATTAAATCAATAGCGGCCGTTCAAAAACTCGTCCAGGGACTGTTTTAACGAAGAAAAAACGGTGTCAATCGGCGGATTAGCATTTATGACTTTAACGCGCTCCGGCTCTTTTTGCGCAATTGCCAGATATCCGCTCCTGACGCGTTTATGGAACTCGATTCCCTCTGATTCCATCCGGTCTTTTTCAGAGCCTACGCGTTTTTGGGCGATTTCTGTGTCAACATCGAAAACAAATGTTAAATCCGGCTTATGCCCGCCCGTTGCAAGGTCGTTCAGGTAGTGAATCTGCTCTAAATCAACGCCCTTTCCGTATCCCTGATAAGCCACAGTTGAATCTGTATGCCTGTCGCATAGCACAACAGCGCCTCTTTCGATTGCTGGAAGCACAATTGTGTCAATATGTTGGGCTCTGTCCGCCAAAAACATAAAGGATTCGCATTTTGGCGAAACATAACCGTCATAATGCAGCAAAATTTTTCTCAATTCGCAGCCAAGCCCCGGTGCGCCGGGCTCGCGAGTTGTTAGAACCTCAAAACCTTTTTCTTTAAGATATTTTGCCGTAAGCTCAAGCTGGGTAGTTTTTCCGCAGCCGTCAGCACCCTCAAACGTAATAAAACAGCCTTTTTTCATCATCCAAACCTAGATTCTGTCAAAACCCGTGTATTTTCTGAGGATTTCGGGGATGATTACTGTGCCGTCTTCCTGCTGGAAGTTTTCAATGATTGCTGCAAAGGTTCTGCCAACGGCAAGCCCTGAACCGTTCATCGTATAGCAGTAGTTTACTTTTCCTGTTTCTTTGCTTCTGTATTTTAAGCCGGCTCTGCGTGCCTGAAAATCGCCGAATACCGAGCAGCTTGAGATTTCCTTGTAGTCGTTATAAGACGGCATCCAGACTTCAAGGTCATAGCATTTTCTGGCTGAAAATCCAATGTCGCCCGTGCAAAGTTCAACCCTTCTGTACGGCAATTCAAGCAATTCAAGCGCGCGTTCAGCGTTTTGGGTAAGTTTTTCATGTTCTTCGGGTGCCTGTTCTGGTGTTGTGAGTTTTACGAGCTCAACTTTGTTAAACTGATGAACACGAATCAGCCCGCGTGTATCTTTTCCTGCAGAACCTGCTTCACGCCTGAAACAAGGCGTATAAGCCGTCATATATTTTGGCAAATCGTCTTCTGATAAGATTTCGTTGCAATAAATGTTCGTAACAGGCACTTCCGCGGTCGGAATAAGGTACAAATCTTCGTCAACACATTTGTACATGTCTTCCGCGAACTTTGGAAGCTGGCCGGTGCCGGTCATTGCCATTGAATTTACGAGAACGGGCGGGAGAATTTCTTCATATCCGTGCTCTGTTGTGTGCAAATCAAGGAAAAAGTTGATTATTGCGCGCTCAAGCCGTGCGCCTTTGTTTTTGTAAATATAAAAACGCGATTGCGAAATTTTTACACCGCGTTCAAAATCAACAATATCTTTCTCCGTAACCAAATCCCAGTGAGCTTTTTGTTCAAAAGACGGCTTTTTTACTTCGCCGACATATTTGCGGGCGACATTTGCCTCGTCGCTTGAGCCTATAGGTATGTTTTCGTCAGGGATATTGGGGATTGTGAGCAGGAGATTTCGCTGTTTTTCGTCGAGTTCTGTTTGCTGTTCTTCAAAAGCCTTGATTTTGTCACCGAGTTCTCTTACTTCTTCCTGGATTTTGTCGGTATTTTCGCCTTTTTTCTTCATTTCACCGATTTTTTGAGATTCCGATTTTCTCAAAGCACGAAGTTCATCCGCCTGCGTCTGGATTTTTCTTCTTTCAACATCGATTTCAAGAACTTTGTCCACAGAAAGCTCAGGATTTCTACGCTTTAAAAGCTCGTTAATTTTTTCGGGATTCTCTCTAATCAGTTTAATATCTAACATTTTTTCGCTCCGTAACTACATTACTTGACTTAATTTTAGTAAAAACGCATTGAAAAATCCAGAAGATTTATTAAAATTAAGTTATGATAAAGACTTTTTTCAAATATTTTTCCGTAGTTGCAATATTTTTTGCGATACAGATTTTTGCGGGCGCTGATGTTACTTTCCGCGGGTACCAGCCGATTTCGCTTGTAAAAGGCTCATTTTTGAAAGCCATAAATCTTCGCGAAGTCTCCACAGATACTGCAAAAATCGGCGATTCCGTGTATTTTATCAATCCGAGCGATGTTTTTATCGGCGAAACCAATGTAATTCCCAAAGATTCGATTTATCAGGGGGTTGTAGAATCAATAATCGAACCGCTCGAAGGCATTAATGCGGCGATGAAGATAAAAATCGTAAAATTAATCACCACAAATAAAATTGAATACAACATGGACGCCTACGTGATGTGGAAAGGTACAACAACCATCGGCGGCGACCTTTCTCAGGTACAGTATTACGCCAGAATGCCCCACTATTCAACAATGTGCCCCAAAGGTTATCTACAGCTGGTTCCGACGACCTTGCGCTATCCAGGAGAACCTAGAGGGCTTCGCGCAGGTGAGGAAGTTACTTTCGTGATGAATAGCGATGTGCCGCTTTACCGGAATTAGCCGGAATTCAGATTTTGAGGGTAATAATTAATAAAGATTTGTATTTTTTGTAACAAATTCCGCTATATCAATATTTTCTGCTATTTTTATGCTATTTCTGATTTTGTTAAACATTTTTTGCTTCCTTTCGCTATAATTTGTCAAATTTTGTTTTATTTAAATTCGATAATCAAAAAAATTTGCTATTTAAATATATACTTTGTAACAAATGTTACAAAATATAACGATATGTAAAGATAACTTGAAATTGCCTCAAACTCAAGCCACACTGATGGTATGGTATGGGATGGGGTAAATTGTCACTTTGTGGGATTTTTTAAAATTTTTTTGAAATTCCGAAATCTTCCTCGTTTTTATATAAACATAATATAAAGTTTATGTAAAAATAAGGAGAGCAAAATGACAGACGTAATTAGAATTGTTGGCGAAAGAAAACTTGTAAACTCGACATCAACAACCGAAACCTCATCAAAAACCATTCAGGATACGACTGAAACCTGGGAAACTACTAAAAAAGGCAAAGGCTATAAAAAAGTAGAAATTCCGCTAGGCGGAAAGGCCGATGCACCGACTGACGACGGAATTTCCAAACCAAAAACCGAAGAACAGCTTGAAAATCTTGCAAAACTCGCACAAGCAAGAGATTTTATGAAAACCGAAGAAGGTGCAAAACTTGCTCAAAGTCTGCTGAATCAGGATATGGATATTTCAAAAGGGCAGAAAAAATGGCTAAAGAAAAACGGAATTGACCCTGATGCTTTTGTTCAGGAATGGAACAAAGCCCACCCGGAATCCCAAAATAATAAATTTCGCGATGCATCCGCAGCAGAAGCGCAAAAAGAAGAAATGGGCACGCTCGCAAACTCACATTTGGGCGTTGATACCGAAGAATTACCCCAAAATCGTGCAGATAAGAAAAATATTGAGGTCAGAAACAAAAAACCGAGAAATTTCTGGCAAAAATTGTTCACCAAAAAGGAAAAACAGGTCATTTCCGACGATAAAAAATATGCGCAGACAGGCGGTTCAAAGGTTAACCTGCATTCGACGCAGGAGGCGGAACGAAATGCTGGTTATTTAAACGATGTTTCTGATGATATTGCGAAAGCCGGAAATGATTACCTTGAGGCTTTTGACGGGCTTTCAAACGGCAAAAAACGCAGAACTTTCAAGGAAATTGACGAAAATGGGAACACCGTCAAAACAAAAGTCGTTTACAACAAAGACGGTTCCGCCAAAAAAGTCGTTACAAAGGGCAAATCCAACGGAAAACTCGTTGTAAAAGAAGCAAAAGACGGCGATATCACGGTAAAAGGCGATTTGCAGTCCGATTTTGTTTACGAAAAGAACGGTAATGTCAAAGAAATTTATACAGATAGATTCAAACAGGACGCACTTTTCTCCACAACTACTATCACAAATGACTACGAACGCACTATTATTGAAAAAGAAAAATGTCCGCAACCGCCGGCACCGCCCGTACCACCTGAAAAAACGCCAATTCGCGGAGGACTTGCTGCAGATTTTGTGAATGACCAGAATCCAAATGGAATGGGCTCGGTCGAGGGTTCTGTAATCAGAACGGAATTTGCTGAACACGGCGCAGCGAAAATGGCAGCAGCATATTGCTCTTATACTGACGAAAATGCTCCGGCTCAGGCAAAAACTTTATGGCAAAAGGCGCCCGGTGAAATGGCAAACAAATACAACGCCGAGCACCTGACTCAGGCTTTGATTAACGATTCTGAAACAAAACAGGTGAATGAAAAGGCGATTGCCGATTTTATCACCGAACTCAGAAGAAGCGGCAACAAACCCGCACTGCGTGCCGTTAAAGATGCAATTTCAAGGCACAATAACAACGTGAATAAGCTTTCGTCCGAAAAAAGAGGCTTTGATGAGGGCACAAGAACGCTCAATCTCCCTGTATCTTCCGCTGAAATCGCAATCGAATGGCTGATGAGCAATACAAAAATTTAATTTACATAAACTTTAGCCGTCCTGATAATCGGGGCGGCTTTTCTTTTGTTTATAGGTTAAAGGGCGCAATCGCTCTATCCAGAATCCCGATGCAGTGCGCAATTACAATTCCGTAGTTTGTTATGGGCGTGTTTGCTTCTTTTGCTTTCATAATTCGCGATAAAATTTCACGGCGGTTGGTCATGCAGGCGCCGCAGTGGATTACCAGCGCAAATTCGCTCAAATCCTCCACAAAATCATGCGAAGAATGATATCCAAACTCAAGATTTTTCCCTGTTTTCTTTTTAAGCCAGCGTGGAATTTTTACACGCGCAATATCGTCTTCAATCTGATGATGCGAGCAGCTTTCTGCGATTAAAACCTTTTGTCCGTCTTTCAGGTTGTCGATTGCTTTTGCTCCTTCATAAAAAACGCCCAAATCTCCTTTCAACCGCGCAAAAAGCATTGAAAATGAAGTCAACGGGATTGATTTTGGCACGATTTCGTCGACTTCTTTAAATGCCTGCGAATCCGTAACCACCAGAGCGGGCTTTTCTTTTAAATTTTCAAGCGCATTTTTGAGTTCTGTTTCTCTCACAACAAGCGCCTTTAGCCCGTTGTCCAGAATATCTCTCAAAGTCTGAACCTGCGGCAAAATTATCCTGCCTTTTGGCGCTTCTTTGTCAATCGGAATCACAAGAACAACCGTAGAATCGGGCGGTACAAGGTCGCCGAGAATTGAGGGCGGATTTATGAAATTTTCCGGAACTGAAGCGACCAGCTGCTTTTTCAACTCAAAAACCACCTCACGACCTGATTTTATGCTTGTTTGCAGCGGTTCTTTTACGTAATTTTTAATTTTATCGAGTTTTTGGGGCGAAATCGTTTCAATATCTGATTTATTTATCACTGCGAGCACAGGAATTGAGCGGCGTTCAAATTCTTTGTACAAATTGATTTCAAAATCATCCCATCCGTTAAAATCGCAAATTATGACGGCAATATCCGTCCTGTCAAAGATTTTTTCCGTTTTTTCGACCCTCATTGCACCGAGGCTTCCATTGTCGTCAACTCCAGCTGTGTCAATGAATACAACAGGCCCGAGCGGCAGAAATTCCATTGTTTTTTCAACCGGATCGGTTGTTGTTCCTGCTATTTCTGATACAATCGCCACTTCCTGATTGACAAGTGCGTTCAAAAGCGATGATTTGCCTGCATTTCTTTTTCCGAAAATCCCTATGTGCAGGCGGTTTGCTTTTGGCGTTTTGTTGAGCATTTTAATTTTCCTCTCCGGATTTGATTTCCTCTGAAATCTCTTTCATAGACGTGTTTACACAGGCAAAATAGATTACCGTGATGATTGTTATCAATATCATTATAATAATCTGGTGCACAAATGCAACAGCCAGCGCCTGCGACTTGGAAACGTGATAAATCCCGAGCGCAAGAATGTACGCAAACTGATATGGCCCGATAAACACTGAAGAGGAGGGGATTACCGTTGAAAGAGCTACGAAGCTGATAACAAAAAGTGCGCTGGAAAAGCCGATTCCCAGTCCGAACCCCGAAATCAAAACATAAGTCACAAAACACTCGAGCATCCAGGCTATCATGCTCATAAGAAATGCCCCCCAGAAGCATTTCGGGTCATTCAGCACTGAAAAACCATTCATAAATAACTCAGAAAGCCCGGAAAGTTTGTCGATAATTTCTTTGTTTTTCTTTAAAAACGGCAATTTCTTGAGCCATTCAAAAATGGAGGTGATTTTTCCTGTTTTAAAAAGAACAAAAAAGAAAATAAATGCTCCGAAGAATAAAACAGCCGAAAATATAGCCATTTCAATGACTTTCTGGTGTTTAAAATACAAAAGAATCGCCGTATATAAAATCAAAAGTACTGAAATCCCGTCGATTATCCTCTCGAGGATGATTGAGCCGAGGAGTTTCATTTTACTTTCGCCGATTTTGTTACCGACATGCACCGCGCGCCAAAAATCGCCTGCGCGCGCCGGAAGATAGCTGTTGAGTGTATTTCCGGCCGTAAATGAAAAGAAAGCTTCATTTACACTCAGTTTTTTATCGTTGCAAAGCAGATATTTCCAGCGTGCGCCTCTTATGTAAATCCCCAGAAGATAAACAGGTACAAATATCAAAAACGCACGAAAATCAAACCCCTTAAATGTCGCAAACAGCTGATGCAGGTCGATTTTCCAGAAAATCAGCAGGATAAAAACCGCGCTGATTAAAATCCCGAGTATTTTGTTTTGATGTTGATGTTTTTTCTCCAATTATTTCACCTTTACGATTACTTTTATTGAGGATTTTTCTTTATTTCTTTCAAATGCCTCAATTGCCTCATCAAGCTCAAAAACGTCGCTGATAAGCGGTTTTACATCAATTCTTCCGCTTTCAAGAAGCCTCAATGCCGGAGCAAACTGCCCGCATCTTGAACCGACAATCGTGATTTCGTCGACCACAACCGGAGCAAAGTTAAATTCTTTTGAAGCTGCAATTGTGCTTTTCAAAATAAGCGTTCCGCGTGGTTTTGTGAGCGCTAAAGAGGTTTCAAACCCTGAAATCGAGCCGGTTGCTTCCACAACAAAATCGTATTCCTTTTTAATCTCAACATCGGAAAGGAGTTTTGTTTTTACGCCCTGATTTTTGGCGATTTCGAGCTTGTTTTCGTGTTTTCCGATTAAAACCAGATCCAAACCTGCTGCATTCAGCGCCAGAGCAATCATTAACCCTAATTTTCCGTCGCCGAGAACCACAACTTTTTTATAGGGCGGAATATGGATTTGCTCAAGGATTTCGAGCGCAGCAGCCAGTGGTTCTGTAAAAACAGCTTCTTCATCCGTAACATTTTCGGGGATTTCAAGCAGATTTTTAACGGGCAGGCAAACATATTCCGCAAAGCAGCCCTCTCTTTGCCAGATTCCCAGTGTTGAGCGGTTCGGGCAATGGCGCTCGAGCCCCTGATGGCACCATTCGCATTCGCCGCAGCCGCAATTTATCTCTCCAACGACGCGTTTGTTAAGTAGGGATTTGTCATCTGCGTTTATTTCTTCAACAACGCCGGTAAACTCGTGTCCGAGCACGCCTTTGTAGCCCATGTAACCTTTTGTGATTTCATAATCCGTGTTGCAAATGCCGATTGTGTTCACTTTTATCAGTGCTTCGCCTTTTCGGGGCGAGGGTTTTGCATAATTTTTATCTAATTTTAATCCGTTATCAAAAACTACCGCTCTCATTTTTGCTCCTCGTTTAGTTATAAAAATGGGGAATTTAGCGCCTTTAGCTCTTCATATTTTAATCCCGCTTCGCCCAGCTCCTCCGCTGTAATCCCGAAAAGCGTTATTATATCGTTTGTTTCAGGGCTAAGGTCGTTTTCGTTGATTCTTTTGACGATTTCCTGTATCGCATCAGCACGTGAAAGCCCGCTTTCATAGGCAGAATTTGCTGTTTTAATCTTTTGAAAATTTCTCTTTTTCGCTTTTCCCATTGAGATGATTTTAGTGCAAAAAAAGAGTATGTACAAGTTTATGTTTGAGGATTTATTGTGTTAAACAAGACTGGGCCTACAGATAATAGAAGCGTGTTCTCCAGTCTTCCAAAGTCATTTTTCAACGCCTATGAGCGAAGCGAATCGAGCTAAAAAATGAATATCCTTACGTTTTACGCCAAAGCAATAATCTACATAAACCCCTTAAAAACCTCACTTTCAGGCTTTTCAAAACTACTCTTCAGCTTCTGCTCCTGATTAAATCTGAATTTTGTGAAAAGATTTGAGATTCCGGCAACGAAAAAGCCCATGACACCGATACTGAACAAAAACGGTACACTGAAAATCAAGACTTTTTGTTTTGTGAGCCTTTTAAATTCCTCTTTGTAGGAGGTATTTTTTCGTTCGGCAATTTTTTTCGCCAGAACTTCGATTTCTTCAAAAGAGGGCGTTTGAAAGTCTTTAGAAATTGTTTCTTTGCATTTGCCTGCTTTTAAAAGAAGCCTTTTGAACCCTTTTTCGAAAAGTTCGGAACCTGTGATTATATAAAATCCGACCAGAGGATAGCGGAAAAGCGTTTCGAGAAAATTCTGTTTCCCTCTGTCTTTTGCGGCTCCGAAATAACCCGCCCCTCCGATTAAAACGCACGAAGTCAGCTGCCCTTTGCTCAAAACCAGCTTCCCATCCTGCTGCGCAAAATCAAGGCTGAAATATTTGTTGAAAAAGTCACGTTTTTTAGCGTTATTTTTGAAGAATTTCGTGCCGGGCGCCAGAATTAATTCACTCACCCCCTGCAAAGCATTCGAGTTTTGTCCACGTTTTGCAATCAACGCTCCGAGCCCCAAACATCCGGCAAAAATCCCTGCTGCGCGCAGGATATTCTTCTTGGCGCTTTTTTCGACCCTTTTTTGATAATCTTTGCTTTCTTCTTTCTTTTCAAGACTTGCAATATTGTTAAAATCCGCTTTTTTAAAGGTTTTCAGCGTAAAAAGATTTTTAAAATAATTAAGCGTAAATTCGGTCAAAGGAATAATCATCGCGCTTAATGCTATTGCCGCTTTTGCCGGCAAAATTTTCTTGTTCAGTGCGGAATTCGTCTTTAAAAGCTCAACGGCGGGTTTTGAAACCAAATCTTTTGCTTTTGGGCTCAGATTCTTCGAAAAAGCTTTCCTTGCGATTTTTTCTCCGATAAGCGCCGGTGCAAAATAAACGAGCGCACTTTCTGAGAGCTCAAGCATCGAATTTTCTGCTAAATCGGCTTTTGAACGGGCAAAAACAGCTTTCGGAACAAGACATGTTCCTGTGTCTTGAATAAATCTTGTCGTAGAAAGACCTGACGCCTGTTCCTGCGAATAAACGAACTTTGCTGCTGATTTTAGGGGTTGGGCTAATGTATTAAATAACGTAACTTGCATAAAACTTTCCTTTTAACTAAAAAACCTGCACAAACAGTACAGGTTTTTCAAAAAATTTTATGCTGAACGACCTGTACTAAACTACAGGCGCCACCAGTTATTTAAATTTGAAAAATTATTCATCATAGCAAAACCAGTATAAACCATAAAATCCTACTGTCAAGACAGATGGTCAATATAATCTTTCAGTACAACAGCCTGATTATCCTTTGTATCTTTTGCTGCGTAAAGCAAGGTTACGTTTGATTTTTTGAGCAATTCCTGAATTTTTTCAATCTCGGGGTTGTTTTTTAATTCTGCTTTGTATTTTTTGGAAAATTCTGCGAATTTTTCAGGGTCATGATTGAACCATTCGCGCAGTTCTGTGCTCGGGGCGAGGTTTTTCAGCCACTCATCGTAATCAACTTCCTCTTTTTTCAACCCTCTAGGCCACAGCCGGTCAACGAGAATTCTTACCCCGTCGTCTTTTGACGATTTTTCATATACGCGTTTTATCTGTAATTTGTTCATATTTTATTATTTGAACAAATCAAAACGCGCCTCATCCCTCAGGCGGGCTATTCAAATTTAACCTTAAACATAATTTCCGCATTTTCTTGCAATGAAGCAGGCTTGTTTTTCCAGAGTTTGAATGTAATATGTGCTGGCAGCTGTGTGATAACGAAATCCATTTCCGGCTGCAAAGGCGATGTATTTGTGCAGCCGCCCGGAACCTTACAGCTTCCGCCTGTATGAAGAAAATCCCTGAATGTATAAAGATGATTGGAAATATTGTTATTTTCTTTAAAAATGATGTTTTTATAAGAAACAGCATATCCGTATTTGTAGCCCAAATCCCTTGCATTCAAGCCGACAAAGCCAAACGGCATTCCGTATTGGGGTTCTTGAATATTGTGAATTAGCGAGTTATTGGCATTGTAATTCACAATTATAAGGTTTGCGTTTTTGCTGTACAGGATTTTTTGCGGTATAAAATTGAGAAGTTTGTTCTGGCAAAATGGCGTATCCTGCGGATATTTGTAGCCGAGAGTCTGGATTGGCCCGACCAGAACAGCCGGATTGTTCAGATAAACGCTTCTTGCGCTGTAACCTTTTGTTATATCTTTTGCACTGAACGGGCATGCTACATTTTCGCCATACCAGGGTTTTCCGCCCTCAATCGCCCCAAAAACCTCGTTCGATGGGCTGTAAAACTTTGATGCAAATATCGAATCATTCACGTATTTCTTTCTCAGATTAAAAATTTCTTCGCGGGAAAGATAATCATATTCTGTTGGCGCATTTACTTTGATTTCTGTCAGTTCGTCGTCAGAATTCTTATTTTGTGCTGCAGAAACTGGTATTTTTGCGCTTATTTCATTGGACTGCTGCGGTAATTGCGCGGTTTTATAATGAAAAGCATTGTTTTTATCAATAATTTGAAAAATACCTGAAACAATCAAGCCCGTAGCCAGCAGTGTGATGAAAATACTTTTTTTATTGGTTATAATCCTAAAAGCCAGCCCGAATGCCATAAATAACCCGAACAATGAAAATATAAAAATCGGCGATATGTAATTATAAGCAAAAGTTTTTTCATTGCCGTTTAGAAATGCTTGAAATTTGTTTACATAATTGTTGGCAGTGAACGGTAATAAATACATCGTGTAGGTGTCAATCAGTTTGTCCGAGCACTGGATATAAACTGTGAAATAACGAACCCTGTGTCCAAGGCGCATGCGTTCACTGTATATATTTTTGATGTTTTTTATTTCTGTGGTATCTTTATTTATTCCTGAAATTACAGTATAGGATTTCATCGTACAAACCCCTGAAACCCGGTCACACTTAACTGTATGGAAAGAAAACAATGCAATCGTGAAGAATAATGATATCCCGAATATTTTCAGCCATTTTTTATTGATAAAAGATGGAAAAGACGGGCTGTTTTGGGGCTGCGGCTGTCTGGACGGGTCAAAATCAGAAACCTTTTTGAAAATTTGAACATACAAATCAATCACATCATCCACATCCATTTTAATTTGGGTAACATCGCCGTTTTTGCACTTTATTGTCATTGTCGTAACGTTTAAATCAACATTTGAAATGCAGTCATTGTATATGACTTTTACTGGGAGGTTATTTTTGAACAAAGTAAGCGTCTGGTAGTCTTCTGAGATGCTTATTGCGTCGTATTCCTTTTTGTTTTTGACGTAAAAAATGCTGTAAATCAATATCAAAGCCAAAATCGCCAAAATGGCTGTTTTTATAATGTTGTGCACAGGTGCATACAGCATCAGACCGATACAAAATAGCTCCAGAATACAGATGAGGACTAAAATTTTTATTGCAAATGGCTTTGTTTGCCTGATTTTGTAATAAAATTTTTCCTCTTTTTTCATTTATTTGACCTTTCTATTTTTGTGCACTTTTTGTGCTTGCAAGATAGCTCAAAAACAGCATTATCAGCGAAATTCCCACTGCGTAAAGAAAATATTTAGCGATTGAGGAACTTACAATAACAGACGCCAGAGCCCCAGACAAAACAGCCACAGACGCAAGAATAAGCACGGTCTGGTTCTGCGTTAAGCCAGCTTTTAAAAGCTTGTGATGAATATGCTCTGCATCAGGCGTAAATGGCGATTTCCCTTTTAAAATTCTTCTCAAAGAGGAGAATGTTATGTCCAGAATCGGCACAGAAAGCACAAAAATCGGCACAAACATGGTTAATGCAGCTGATTTCATTACTCCCGTAACCGAAAGCGTTGCCAGCATAAAGCCTGAAAACAGCGCACCGGAGTCGCCCATAAAGATTTTTGCCGGATTGAAGTTGTAAGTCAAAAACGCAAGCATTGAGCCCGCAAGAATGAACGCAATCAGCGCACTAATGGCGTTAGTCGGGGTCATTGCGACCGCAACAAGCCCGAGCGTAACCGCGCTAATAGTAACAACCGAGCCCGCAAGCCCGTCCACGCCGTCAATAAAGTTCACCGCATTGCTTATACCCACAATCCACAAAATCGTTATAATATATGAGGCAACAGGATTGAGCACAAACGGGTCGCCGAATGGATTGTAAATCGAATCAACGCTTATTCCGAGCAAAAATACAATAGTTGCGATGGAAATCTGGATAACAAGCTTGAATTTAGCATTCAGCCCGTAAATATCATCAATCAACCCGAGCAAAAACATCAGTGAACCGCCCAGAAGTATGCCGGATAAGAGTTTTCCGTACGGATAATAGCTTAAAACCACCAGCAGCAAAAATGTAATCATCGCGCTGAGCCAGATTGCGATTCCGCCGAGCCTTGAGATTTCTCCGTGGTGAATTTTTCTTTCATTCGGCTTGTCAACAAGGTGATGAGCCGCAGAAAAGTGAATTACGAAAGGAACGATGAAAACTCCCAGCAAATACGAAATCACCGCGCCTAATATCTGTGCATCCGTTAATTTAAAAGCAAACATTAATTAATTCCTGTTATTTTCTTATATCTTTATATAAAGGGTGTTTTTGACACAGTTTCAACGAACGTTCTTTGAGGTTTTTGAGCGCAATTTCATTGTCTGATGCCGTAACCGCAGAAGCAATGATTTTTGCGACTTCAGCCATATCTTCTTCTTTGAATCCTCTTGTTGTTACCGCTGCTGCGCCGAGCCTTACGCCGCTTGTGACGAATGGGCTTTGCGGGTCGTTCGGAACGGTGTTTTTGTTGGCTGTAATTCCGACTTTTTCAAGGACATTGGCAATATCTTTGCCGGTTTTGTTGAATTTTCTCAAATCAAGCGTCATAAGATGGTTTTCGGTCATTCCTCCGACAATATCCATCCCTTCTTCCATAAGCCCCTTTGCAAGCGCTTTTGAATTTTTAACAATTTGTGCTGCATATTCTTTAAAAGCAGGTTCAAGTGCCTCTTTTAGCGCAATTGCTTTGCCGGCAATTATATGTTCAAGCGGGCCGCCCTGAATTCCCGGGAAAACAGCCTTATCAATGCCCTGAGCATGCTCTGCATCGCACATAACAATCCCTCCTCTGGGGCCTCTGAGGGTTTTGTGGGTTGTTGTTGTGATAAAATGCGCATAACCTGCGGGGGACGGGTGAACACCGCCTGCAACAAGTGCCGCAATATGCGCTATATCAGCCATCAAATATGCTCCGACTGAATCCGCAATCTCTCTGAATCTTTTGAAATCAATGATTTTTGAGTAATTGCTTGCTCCGGCGATAATCATTTTGGGCTTTGCTTCTTTTGCGAGTTTTTCGACTTCATCGTAGTCGATTTCGCCGTTATCGTTGACGCCGTAGCTTACGACATTGAAGTACATTCCTGAAAAATTAACCGGAGAACCGTGAGAAAGGTGCCCGCCGTTGGACAAATCCATGCCCATAACGGTATCGCCCGGTTTAAGAGCGTACAAAAATACCGCCATGTTCGCCTGAGCACCGCTGTGGGGCTGCACATTGGCATGATCAACGCCGAAAAGCTTTTTGCAGCGTTCTTGAGCGAGTTCTTCGATTACATCTACGTTTTCACACCCGTTGTAGAATCTTTTATGAGGCTTGCCTTCTGCGTATTTGTTGGTCAAAACCGTTCCGCAAGCTGCCATAACAGCTTCTGACGTAAAATTTTCACTAGCAATCAATTCGATTGTGTTCTGCTGTCTTTCCAGCTCTTTTTCTATTGCCTGGGCGACCTCAGGGTCGTTTTTTCTGATTATATCCAATTCCATATTCTCTCTCCTGTCTATATTTTATTCAGAAACAACTCTCGCGCTGAAACCTGCCTGCCTGATTTGGTTTGCGACACTTTCCGCCTTTGCTGCGCTTGCAAATGAACCTGCCTGCAGTACATAAGCCCCGTTTACTTCTTTAACAAACGGAGAAATGCCGATGGGCGCATTCATCAGGTGATTTTGCGCCTGTATAGCCTGTTCAATCGTTGCATAGTTGCCAACATAAACTTTTGTCATTTTATATGGTTCAACTGCCGCCGGTTTCGGGATTGGCGGTGCTGTTCTGATGTTTTGAGGGTTTACATATTCTGTTTCGTTTGCTTTAGGCAACGTTATTTCTGGGCCGACCTGCTCTTCTTTTTTAGGCACCGTTGAATTTTCCTGCATTGTGGTCGTTTTTGCTGCTTCATATTCGACTTCTTCTGATTTTTCTTCATCGCCGCGCTTTGAAACGCCGGGCATGTTATCTTCCAGCTGAATCCATTTTAATCTGTCGTCGATTGCCTTTTTAAAATCGCTTTGCGGCTCGTCAGAATCTTCTGATTCGACTGTGGTGAGTTCTTCGCCTCCGATTTCAACATCTACGTTAGGCGAAAAGCTTTTTATAAGGTAAGTTACGCCGATGAGTGTAATTAAAAACGTAATTATGAACAAAGCAATGGTTTGTTTTGCTTTTCTTTGCGAATTTTTAGACACCATGTTTTAAACTCCTCTTACCTTGCAAACCGCAAAATGTATATCTTTATCTTCTTCAATATACCGTGTCATGATGTTTTTCGCAAACTCCTTAACACTGGTTATTCCCAAATCGTTTTCAAGTCCGCAGGCTTTTACGGGCGCGCCTTCTGAATTTATGTTCAAGCCGATGTGAATAAGGCTAGACGTCATTGATTTTGTTGCGATAGAAACGGACAGTTTTGCGTCATTAACAAAAATATCGTCGCCTGAGCGGCGGATTTCAATATTTTTGTCGAGCATTTTTCCGAGTTCTTCAATAATTATGCAAATCAAAAGCCTCTGGCGCGAAACTGCTTCCGCAAGCGGCATTTCAAAGTGCTCAAGGATAAAACTAACCATTTTTTTGCTGTAAATCGGCGAATTCGTTAAAACATCCTCAATATCTACCATCTCCGTAAGTTTTACGTCCATCTCGCCGATAAAAGACACGATTGCGTCCCCGCAAATGCCGAAATTCTTGTAAATCCAGTGCGGCGCAAGCTGTGAGCCGATATATTTTATTTCCTCATCAACAAATTTAGATTCCATAACCCTATTTTCATTTAAAAAAGCTTTTTAATCAAGTCAAAACAACCGTTGTTTTCAAGAGCGCGTTTGAGCCTTGAACAGGATTCACATTTCCCGCAATGCCCGTTTTCTACGTCGTAGCAGCTGTTTATGAGCTCAAGCGGCGCATCTTCTTCGATTCCGCGCCTGATAATTTCATCTTTGTTCAAATTAATCAACGGTGCAACAACTTCCACCCTTTTCAGCGCCGAATATTCAAGCGATTTGTTAATATTTTCTATAAATTCTTTTGAATTATCAGGAAAAGTAGCGGCTTCTTCTTTGTTTGCGCCGATTACAATGGTTTCGTAACCCTGTGAATCTGCAAAAGCCGCGGCAATGTTCACAAATAGCCCGTTTCTATTAGGAACCCACACGCTCGCGCAGCTTCCTGTGGTTATTTCTAGGTTGTCGAGGCTGTTTTTATCAAGTTCGGGGATTTTTTTGTCCGAAACGAGCGATGTGTGCGTAATTTCTTTCAGCCATTTTAATTCAATGATTTTGTGCTCAATTCCGTAATATTGTGCGATTTTTTTTGAGGCTTCTTCCTCTTTTTTGAACGATTTTTGTCCGTAATCAAAGGTCAGCGCCAGTTTAAAATCGGTTGTTTTCATTGCTGCAATCGAAACCAGCGAGTCCAGCCCTCCCGACAACAAAATAATGCCTTTATTAACCTTGCTCATTCATATTCTCCATTGCTTCTTCTTCAAGTATCGCGCGGGCTTCATTTTTGCAATTTTCTGAGTAATCCTGATTATTTATTACAGATTCAAGCTCATTTTCGCCGCCCAGATTATAAAGCGCGACAAGGGCGTTTTTCATTACTTCTTCGTCCCCGTCTTTTAGCATTTTTCGGATTAAATCTGTGCTTTCAGCGTGCTCGTAATTCATTATTGCCTCAATTGCGCTGATTCTGACCTGCGGGTTTTCATCGGACAATGAACGTTTCAAAGCCTGAAACGCCCTGTCGTTATCCGGTGTAAGTTTGCTCAGGGCTTCGATGACGCGTTCCTTTAAATAGGTAAATTTGTCCATAATCCCGTTTTTTGTTTCAAGAATGCTTATCAGAGGGTCAGCTGCCCGCGAATCCCCCAGAAGACCCAGCGCAGTAGCTGCGGATTCTCTTATATAAACGGATTTTTCGTTTTCATCGCTCACAATATCCATCAAAGGCGCAACAGCGTACTTATCCCCGAGGCGTCCGAGCGCATCCGCGCAGCTCAAACGCACTTTATAATTTTCATTTCTGTTGTTAAGGCAATCCAGCAGGGCAAAAACAGACTTGTGGTCTTTGAGGTTAGCGATGAGCTTTGCGCATAGTACGCGAACACCTGTATAATCTATTTTGTCAAATGGTTCAATGTGTTCTTTCATCAAAAGCAGCCTTGTAACAGCATCTACGGATGAAGAATCCCTGAATTTATCCAGTTCTTTCAACAAATAAACCAGAACCTCAGGTCGGTGCTCAAGAAGCAAAAAATAATTGCAAACAGTAAGAAATTGCATCTTTGGCAATTCAATTTTGAGGTTGTCAATGAGGCGAATGGTTTCAGAAGTGTCGCCCTCTGTTCCTATCAGACACTTCCCGGAAAGGCTATTAAAATCCAGATGCATATTTTCGGACATTTCCTCACCGCCAAGCTTGAATTAGTATAAATATTAAATAAAATAAGCTGTAAAGTCAATTCTGTAAAGAATTTTCAGCATGAATATTCTTTCCGATGGGCAATGGTTTGTGGAGATGCTGATTTTTAATATGTCGGAGAAAAATTCGTGATAAGGAACGAAGTGACGTGAACGAATTTTTTGAGAGACGA
>URHD01000005.1 GCA_900547585.1 uncultured bacterium
GAAAAAATATGAAATTGATGCAGACATAAAGCCAAATAATTCTGCGATTTCTCAATCATTTTATGCCATTGGTGGCGCGATTTCTATTAGGAATGCTAAAGAAATAGCCGGAAATTTTATTGGCAATTATGCGGTTGGAGGAAATTATGGCGGATTTGGCGGCGGCGCTATTTTTGTTTTCACTAATGGCTCAATTGAATCTATAAAGGGGAACTTTATAAGCAATTACACAAATGAAAATGGCGGAGCTATTTTTAACGATATTAATAGCAACATTACTAATGTTACCGGGCTTTTTGCCGGCAATTTTGTGAATAGTGACAACCAAACATCTCGTGGCGGAGCAATTTGCAATAATGGCACTATGGGGATAACTAACAGTAATTTCATTGATAACCACGTAGTTGCAAGGAGTTTGGCTCTGGGCGGGGCAATCTACACAAAGAGCGATATGATGTTTCTCGCCGACGGTAAAAACATCGAATTCACCGGCAATCACACCATAGACAGCCGAGGAACAATTCCCAACGCCATTTTTGTAGCAACAACCTCAGATTTTTCGCCCACAATAACCCTCAACGCCGCAAATAACGGCACAATCACTTTTAACGACCAAATCGACGGCGGCACAACTTCTGGCTCCACTGTAAATCGCGATTATGCCTACAATCTCGCCCTCACCGGCGATACAACCGGCACAATCAGCCTCTACAACGACATAATCAACGCAAACGTAACATCCTCGGATGTTACAATCGACCTCGCCAACAAAGAAACAAAAAATTACGAATTCAACTCCCTCACTGCTAACCAAAACTCAAAATTAAACCTCGATTTGAACCTCTCAACAGGCGAATCAGATAAAATAACCACAAAAAACCCCTCCTCCGGCTCACTTATCATAAACTCCCTCAATATCTCCGGCTCGTCACTCGCTGATGAAATAACTTTCCAAATCCTTGACACACCCTCCGACAACCTCCGGCTAAAACTCGGTGATAATATCAATTTCGTCAGAAATGTTCAGGAAATTACACAAAATACCCTCTACAACTACGAAATTTTCGCAATCTATGACTCAATAAAACTCGCAACCACAAACACAACCAGCGACAGCCTCACAATCAAAAAATCTGGCATCTACGATACCCTCAATATCATAAATACAAAAGAATCAGACCAACAACGCAATTTTACGTTTAGAACAACAGATAAATACATCGTCTCCCAAAACCTCGGCAATACCTCCGCCGGAACATTTAATATAAACGGCTTATCTTCCCAAAATCCCTCAACAATCGACGCGAACGGGCACACAATGTTCAATATTACCCAAAAAACCGTCCTCAATATCTCAAATACAACCATCCAAAATGCACAAAATTACGCAATTAACGCCCAAAACGCTGACTCTGAACTCAGCCTCGTAAATACCTCAATCCTCAATACCGCCGGCGACGCAATAATATCCAATGTTGACCTCAATATTACCGCAAATGACGGCATTTCTGAATTTTCCGGAAACAACTCCGCTATGCAAATCAATAACCCCGCAAAATCCATTAACCTTAACGCCCAAAATAACGGAAAAATTATCCTCAACGACCCCGTTAACGGCTCAAACGGCTACAATCTCAATATTTCGACCGACACAACTTCTTCTGTTGTCATAAATAACAACATAAACAATGCAAATCTTACCGCAAATAACGCAAACCTCTCCCTAACAAAAGAATCCGCCCTCAACAACGCCCTTTCAATCAGCCTCAATAACTCAAATATCGACATGACCAACGATTTAACCGGCACAATGCACGCAAAATCCCTCAATCTTGCCGGAACAACAAGCTTTACTCTTGATGTCGACCTTGAAAACGGCACCATGGACACAATTTCCGCCGATTCCTACACAATCGCTCCGGATTCTCTCATTGATATAACAAAACTCAATCTGATTTCGACCACAGAAAAACAGTATACAAAAATCCTGTTCGCCGACTCAATCCTCGCTAATATTGTCAAATACTCCGGCGAAAATCCAACCTCATACAACGGTACCTCAACAGTATATTCACCAATTTACCAATATATTGTAAATTACGGCATAGATGAAGTTGATAAAATGGGATATTTCACTTTCTCCCGCCCCTCGTCCGGCGTTGATGCTTTCAACCCCGCAGTCCTCGCCTCACCCGTCGCTCAGCTGACCGGAGCGTACATTACGCAGCTTCAAACGTTCAATTATGCGTTTCAACATTCGGATATTTTTATGAATCTTCCGAAATCAAAGCGTTTTGCTCTCAAAACCCGTAACAAATATGCCCTAAACTCCGATGAATCCGGCGTTTTTTCTCCTCTTTTTGCTGCTCAGAAAAACGAGGGTTTCTGGGTTAAACCCTACGCGTCTTTTGAATCTGTCCCGCTTGCAAATGG
Source organism: uncultured bacterium (assembly GCA_900547585.1). Classification (GTDB taxonomy): domain Bacteria; phylum Cyanobacteriota; class Vampirovibrionia; order Gastranaerophilales; family Gastranaerophilaceae; genus Spyradomonas. Next base: position 2,434 of record URHD01000005.1, read on the forward strand.
TCCAAAAGTTTCAAATATCAATTACGGAACGATAATAGGTCATGATTCCGATTTGACTCCTGCCAAATTTGGTTTTGACTACGTTTTAACCTCATATATCGCTTATAATGGGGCATCCCAGCGTTATCAGGGCGTCGATTCTTTCCAGAATGGCGGAATCATCGGGCAAACAATAACTTTGTACAAAAATAACTTCTTCAACGCCACAACCATCAATGTCGGCGCATCCTCCGGCGATGCAAGAACCATCTATGGCTCAGAAAACTACACAATGCTCCTCGCCGGCATTGCTAATAAAACCGGCATTAATATTGAGTTTAAAAATGGCAAATTCATCATCCAGCCTGCCATGATGGTGTCATACAGCTTCATAAATACTTTCGATTACAACAACGCGGCGGGAATTAATATAAAATCTGACCCCCTCAATGCCATCCAGCTCGCCCCGGGCATAAAATTCATCGCAAACACAAAATCCGGCTGGCAGCCCTATCTCGCTTTCAACATGGTCTGGAATATCCTCGATAAAACCCGTGTAACTGCCAACACAACCAGACTTCCGTCTATGTCCATCGACCCCTACGTCCAATACGGCATAGGTGTCCAAAAACAACCATCCGAAAACCTTACCGCTTTCGCTCAAGCCATGATTCACAACGGCGGTCGCAACGGCGTAAGCCTCTCTTTTGGCTTCCGCTGGGCAATTGGCAAGAAAAAGCCTCAATCTTAACGTAGGTTGGGCTTTCAGCCCAAAAGCAACAAACACCGGATGCTGTTGGGGTGGAAACCCCAACCTACTTTCACTTTGTCATCCTGAACTTGATTCAGGATCTCCGGCGCATCCGGTCAACCCGCCCTCTTCCCAAAAACCGCTTTCTGATGGGGAATAATTTGCCCAATAGTACTAATTATGAAGAAATCGTAATAATTCCCCGTTAAAAATCAAAAAAAAGAGCAATTCTTGAATCGAAAAATACTTTATATAAATATGAAAGCTCTCTCTTCTTATTTAAAACATTCAGGCCCTATTTAGGGTCTTTTTTTTGTTTTTTTTATATAGGGCGGAAGATTCGTGCGGTTTTTTCACGATTGTAGTGGTTGTTTAGGGGTACAGCCCGATCACACGTTGGGTTTGGTTTACCGCGGGGCGGGGGATTTAAGTAATTTTTCGCGGTTTTAGTGCCTGGTTAAGTGCACAGCCTCCTGGCTATCCGGATGTTTTTTGCTCTGGCATTGACCATCTGGTCAATATATTTTTTTAACCCTCCGGTTGATGTGTTCGGAGCCCAAAAAAGCTATTCTTAGTTTGTGAGGAGGAGAAAGCTCCGGAAATTAAGGAGAAAGTTGAGTAAAAAAGAACATGAGTATTAAGTTGGGGAAAAAATTAACAGGATTGGCACTTTGCTTAGCGTTGAGCGCAGCAGGGGTATATGCAAATACGTTGTCAGAAGTACAAATCAACGCAGCTGATTCGGGATATGCTATCGTTTTAAAAACCGACTCCGAAGCTCAGATGAAAAAAGTCATCTCCTCACCCGACAAAATGTATATCGAACTCAAAGATGTGCAGGCGTCCGACGAATTGAATACGATTTACAACAATGTCGCAAATATTGAAAACGTGACTATTCAGCCTATTTCAAAAAACGACCTGAAAATCACTTTGCAAGGAAAAGACATTTCCTCCAGCAAGATTCTGTTTGAAGATATAAAAACAGCTCCCGCACCGATTGAAAATGACGGCGAATCAATTGAATTGAGCGCGCCTGTTGTAAATTATACGCCGGTTTATGACGCGGGAATTGAGGAAGTTGACCAAACTGCAAATCCGCAGCTGAATTCCGCGCTCACTGCAATGAACATTGACAGAGAAAAAGTTGTAACAACAAAAAATTTCTTGAAAAAAGCAGCAAACAAAGCGGGTGATTCAAATATCCTGATTGCACTGGGAATCCTTGCACTATGTGCAGTCTTTATGTTCAAACCCCAAAAACAACAAAAACAACAGATAAAAATCGGGCTTTCTCAAAGCTTAAAAGACCCGAATATGGGCAGAGAACTGGCTATTGCACGCAAAACTTCCACGCCTGCAGCTTCTCTGAGATATTCCGGCGCTGCAAAAACAAATTACGGGATGAATGCTTACAAACAAAGCCAGAAAAACCCTTACATGACCGCAAACACAGCACCTGCACATACAGGAATCTCCGGAATTCCGAGAAAACCTGTTACGCCCCGTAAATCACCGGTTATTTCGCCTGCGCCTGTCAGAAAAGCCGAACCGAAAATGACCGCTATGAATGCTCCGATTCAAAATCCCATCCACGCAGTTTCTGAAAACACTGTAGTTAACCAGAGAGCTGTTACCAACATTGACAGTGTGAAATTCCTTGAGTCAATCACAAAAATTTATGAAAAGAACGGGAGAAAAGACCTCGCAAAAGGCCTGAAAGACAACCTCAAAAAGGTTCAAACCCTTCCGCACGGAATTTAAGAGAGATTTTTTATAGACGATACTCAACAAATTAGACCGAGGCTTTTTCAGCCTCTTTTTTTTGTTTTTTTATATTGGGCGGGAGATTTATGCGGTTTTTTCACGATTGTAGTGATTGTTTAGGGGCACAGCCCCGTCACACGTTGGGTTTGGTTTGCCGCGGGGCGGGAGATTTATGCGGTTTTTTCACGATTGTAGTGGTTGTTTAGGGGCACAGCCCCGTCACACGTTGAATTTGGTTTGCTGTGAGTTCCTTGGGAGAGGCTGGGTTTAAGGGGTCAAGATTTATGAGGGGCGTTTGTGATTTCAAAGTTGATATTTAAAACAAATGCGTCATCAAATTCTCATACGCAAGCTTTTTAAGCCTGCTGATGATTTCCCTGTCATATCCTTGCAAAATCGCCTTTTCCATCAAATCCGCAACAAATTCCGCATCCAAAAACTGTTTTTGGGTGAAAAACCATTCACTGCGGTTAATCAGCCGTGCAAAATGAACCTGCTTGGGCTTCCAGAGCACCTCAACACACGGGATATCCAATGACACCGCCGCAATCGCGCAATGCATCCTCGCGCCGATTATCGCATGATAACTGCTGATATTTTTCGCCAGCTCAGCGCCATTTTTCGGACAAGGAGCCAGCGCTACGGGGTTTCCGTTTAAATTTGATTCATTCAAAATCACTTTTGCAAAATTTTCGTCCAACCACAACCCGTTTGTGAAGAGCTGAACCCTGTATCCTCGCGAAATCAGGGAGTTTATGATGTTTATGTAGGCTCTTTTGACGTCTTCCGGCTGCAAATGCCCGTCATTGTCAAGGAAAATCCCCTCCCTGATGACATTTATGCCGACAGTGGCACTGTCGGAGCGGCGAATGCCGTAACATTCGCCGCTCCATAAAGCAGGGTCGCCCGCAAGTTTGCAATGAGCTTTTTTTGAGCAGAATTTCAGCGCGGTTTTTATGTCGTCGCGCACTGTGATGTGTTTTATGCATTTTTTTGAAAAAATATTTTTAAATAAAGCCGAAAACGCCGCGGACGGGCGCTCTACGCCGATACAATTTATATAAACCGGCACTTTGAGTCTTTCAGAGGCGCACAAAAGCGCATAAAACGGTGCCCAGAGGTTTAATTTGAAGTCAGATAAAACAGCACCTCCCGATGTAAGGACAACATCCGCGGATTTTGCAATATTTTCGTAATATTCTCTAACTTTTGCGTCCGATTTTTGCCGGAAATGCCATTTTAAAATCGCCGTTAACTCCTCAATAAAACGAAATGCCGGCTTTAAAAATTCTGGCAATTTAAACTTTTTAAAAATCAAATATGTTGTGCAGGCGAGATTCCGGCGAAAAATAAAAAATTCCCGGAACCTGTTTTCATCCGGAAAAAGGCTGAAAATTTCAATTTCTGTTTTTATGCCTTTTTTTGCCGCTGCTTTTTCGATTAAAAACCTTGTGCAGTCTTTTATGAGCTCTTCGCCGAGATTTGTGTCAAAAAAACTAACGAGCGCGATTTTCATTTTTTCAAAATCTCCTCTATCAAATCCGCGACCCTCTCTGACGCGTGCCCATCCTCGAAAGCGCCCTGCCTTTTGAGAAATTCGTCGATTTTTGCGGGATATTCTTCATTGTTGAACTCGAGCATGGCTTTTATCAGCCCGTCTGTGGTTGTTGCGAGGGGAAACGGGGCTTCTTTCATGGGAAAATAGAACCCGCGCTCCTGATTGTATTTTTCGACATCCTCAGCATAGAAAAAAGCGGGCTTTTTCGACAACATAAAGTCGAAAATGCAGCTCGAATAGTCCGTAATCGCAATATCCGCGCCTGCAAGAAGCTCCTGAATGTCCGGATAAAGCGTCGCATCAATGATTTTCTGGGATTCGGGCAAAAGGGCGCTGCTCATCGAAATCATATGCGGGTGAAACCTCACAACAAAGCAATAATCCCTGTTATGAGCCTTTTCAAGCGCCTCAATCACCCTCAAATAATCCAGCCCGAAGCAATTTGTCCGGATATCGTCCCTGAAAGAGGGCACGTAAAGGATTATGCGGGTATTTTCAGGTATTTTGAGCGCTTTTTTGATTTTTTCTTTGTATTGCGCGTCCTCCGTGAAGAAAATATCGTTCCTCGGATGCCCGAAAAGCACAATATTTTTCCTGAAAAAGCGTTCATTTTTGTAAATTTCCGTTTCAAAATCACTGTTAGAAACTGCATAATCAACCGCTGCCGAGTCTTTGAGGTTGAATTTCAGCCATTGCGGGTCATCTTTGTAGAGCTCGATTCCAAAACTTACTTTTTTTATGCCAAAAGAGCCGTGCCAGGTGTTTATGTAAATCTGCTCCGGCTTTTTGACGAATCCGAGCATAAAAAGCCTTGTCAGGCAGCTGTTTGTTATCAAAATCCGTGCTGATGAGGCAAGCCGGAAGACCTCTTTTTTGTTTGAGAAGTCAACGAGCCTGATTTTTGGCGGAAATTCTTCGGGTTTTGCGGCTGCTGCACCCGAAATCCAGTAAATTTCGGTATTTTTGCCCCTTTTTATAAGCTCTTTTGCAATATATTTGAGGTTGCAGGTGTACCCGTTCATGAAATTGCAAAAAACGATTCGATTTTTCTTTACCGGAATCAAAAACGATACCGGCTGCAAAAACATTGTCAGAATTTGAGTTTCATTGGCTTTTAAAAATCTAAAAAAACGCAATAACCCGTATTTAATGCTCATTTTCCTCCTCAAAGTACCTTATTGTGCGCTCAAGCATCCCATCAATCGAAAATTTGCTGCGAAAACCGAGATTTTCGAGCTTTTGCGTGTCGAGATTCATTGAGCATGCGGGAAAATATTTTTCAGACCCTGTTTTTTCAAATATAAGTTTTGTTTCGGGGTATTTTGCGATAAGCTTTTGTGCGAGCTCTTTAATCGAAAAATAAGTCCCGTCACCGGCAATATTGTAGGCTTGCGCGGGCTCGCCCTTTGTGAGAATTGTCAAAATCGCAAGCACTGCGTCCGCAGCGTAGCAATATTTTTTCTTTGATGCGCCATCCGTGTGCAAAACAATGTTTTTTCGCTCAATCACGCTTCTCACAAACTGCATTATGACCCTGTCGTCGTCATAATCCATCCCCGCACCGAAAGTTTGGGTCAAACGTGCCGACATTGCTCTCAATCCGTGCTCTTTTGCGTATGCGGCGCAAAGATTTTCACATATTCTTTTGCTTTCGGGGTAGCTTGAGCGCGGATTCATTGTGTCGAGCGTGCAGAAAGAATTTTCGCCGATTTTTTCATCATCCGCGTGCGCTCCGTAGATTTCCAGCGAAGAAATGTAAACAAACCCCTCCGCGCCAGATTTTACGGCATATTTTAATAAATTTTGCGTGCCGTTGAACATTGTTTCAATGGTTTGAACGGGTTTGTTAAAAAATTTGTCCGATGAAGTTTCCGATGCCGCATGGATAATAAAATCAGCCTTTTCTGCGGTTTTCAGCGGCTCGCAAACATCCTGAACAATGAATTTCAGCCGTTCTGTGCAAAAATTTTCAAATACCCTGCGCGTTTTTTCGCTGTTGCGAACGAGTGCGAGGATTTTTGTGTTTTTTGTTGAAAAAAGAATGCTTTTTGTAACCAGGCTCCCCAAAAAACCGCTAGCGCCGGTAATCAGCACGGTTTTGCCCGAAAAAGGCGACCAATCAAAATTATTTTTTATATATTCAAAATCCCCGTTCAAAACATGATTTTTTTCGAAAAATTCAGTCATTTTGCGCCGCCTTATTTGCGTTTTCTCTCTCTTTGAACATTTTCAAAAGCCCTTTCAGGATATAAACATCTTCTTTTGTTGTGACTTTAATATTTCCGAAATTTCCCTCAACCAAGTGCGTTTTTCGTCCGAGAGTGTGATAAATCGTGCAGCAATCAATCATATCTTTGTATTTTTCAGGACGTTTGCGGATTTTTTCGTGCGCTTCGACGATTTCGCCAAGATAAAAGCTTTGCGGCGCCTGCCCTTTGTAGATTTCTCTGCGAAAAGGCACGCTGTCGGGCGTTTTGCCGTCTTTGCTTACGAGGACTGTTTCGTGCGCGGGAATGCAGGTGATTGCGCTGCCGAATTCCTTAACCGAGGCGATATTTCGCGAAATCACCTCATCCGTCAATATCGGGCGTACTCCGTCATGAATCAAAACCACAGAATCCCGGGGATTCTCGTTCAACGCGCTGATTAGCGCGTTGAAAATCGACTCCTGTGCAGAATTCCCGCCGTTCACTATGCCCTTTACCTTATCAATCCCGTAACTTTTTACGAGATTTTCCATATGTTTTGAATATTCCGGCAAAATCGCGATATAAATCTTGTCAATCTCCTTATGGTTTTGAAAATTCATAAGAGTGTGGATTATTAGCGGTTTTTCGTCGATATCAATAAACTGTTTGGGTATGGAATCGGCATTTAGCCTTTCGCCCCGCCCTCCGGCAAAAATTATTGCTATATTCAAATTTTTAACTCCATATCTCTTTCAACAACTCAAAAAACGGCCTGTCAACAAGCGGTAAAACCTTGATTTTTGAGGCTGCAAGGTCTTTTTCAAGATTTTCTATTATATCAAGATAGCGGAATGTCGCAACCAGTACAAAATCCGCTCCTGACGTGCCAATATCGGATATTTTCAGCTTTTTGTGCCCCAAAAATTCCCCGTCAAAATTTTCAAAACTCTTGTCGCAAATTCCTGAAATTTCAATCCCGTCGAGGTCGTAATTTACACAAATGCATCTGAAAAACTGCCCCGCGCCATAAATTATTGCGGTTTTTCCTTTTAATTTTTTCTCAAGCTTTTTGAGCTGTTTTCCAAAATTGACCTTTTTAAGGTATAAAACCAAATCTTCACTCATAAATAATCAAACACTCTCTTTTCTGAAAAACATTGTACCAAAAAAGCCCGACCTTTGAAAGGGTTCGGGCTTTTTTGGTGAAATGTTGAATTTTACTTTTTGGAAGCTTTATAAGCGTCGATTATTTCTCTGCTTGCGTCAATAACTTCCTTATCAGCCGCGATTCTGTCCTGCATTGTTGAAATCATTGAGGCCTGTCTTTTAACAACATCGCGAAGAGCAAATTTTTCTGCATCATTTTGTGCTGACGCAATGGTTTTCATCATTTTTAATTGAAATTTTTGCTCATTTTTTTTTTCAACCAGGTGTTTAATACCTACACCCAGAAGAACAACTGCTGCTCCGATTCCTGCGGCTGCTGCGGTTTGTTTTGGATTTTTCTTAACAAATTCGACGGTGTCTTTCTTTAAAGTTTTTGCATATTTAAGACCTTCGCCGAGTTTTTGGGAGGCATATCCGTAAGCGGCTTTGGACTGTTTAGAAACATATTCCGCACCTGTTTTTACGAATTTTGGCATTTTTACAGAGGGCATTTTCATTTTTTTACTCCAGATTCTTGAACTTACATTCACATGAAGTCGAGTGAAAAATTTATTTGCTATTTTAAACATTTAAGTTAACAATTTGTTACAAAACTTTCAAATTATTCGCAAACATGCTCGAGCGCCTTTTCCAGAATCGATTTTACATGGTGATCGTTGAGCGCATAGTATACGTTTTTCCCTTTTTTTTCTGCGCGAACGAGTTTTGCGGTTCTGAGGACTTTTAGCTGGTGAGAAACAGCCGATTTTGTCATGTTCAAAAGCACAGCAAGGTCGCCCACGCACATTTCGCTTTCCTCAAGCGCCCATAAAAGCTGAATCCTTGTTCCGTCGCCCATTACCTTAAAAAAGTCCGAAAGCTCGTACAATAGGCTCATTTCAGGCATGTTGGGCTTGACTTTTTCAACTATTTCGATGTTTATCGCTTCACAATCTGATTTTTTGTTATCCATATTTGAATTATAACACGATTGAACGGTTATTCAACTGTATTAAGATTGTCCGAGAAAAATTCGTGATAAGGAATACTCTGCCGAGCAAAAGGTGACCAAATGTCACGTTTTGCGAGAGGAAGACGTGAACGAATTTTTTGAGTGACGATTAGAAAAGGTGAGCCTTGGGCGGTTCGCGTAGGCGAATCGACTAAGGCGACACTAGATTAGATTGTAAATTAATCCTCTTCTTAGGGTTGACAATTGAACAACTGTTCAATTATACTAAAAATATAGTTGAACAATCATTCAATTAACGAGGTAATAAATATGTGCGAACATCATCACGAACACGGCTCCGGGCACCACAAAACAGCTCCTCTGGCACGAATTTTCATTGCACTGGCGGTTTTTGCGGCGGGTATGCTTTTTCATCTGCCTGCGGGAGTTGAATTTGTCATATTTTTGATTGCTTACCTTGCTGCGGGCGGTGATGTTTTGCTTGCGGCTTTTAAAAATATTGTTAAAGGTCATGTTTTTGACGAAAATTTCCTGATGGGGATTGCGACGCTGGGCGCTTTTGCCATAAAAGAGTACCCTGAGGCGGTTATGGTTATGATTCTTTATCAGATTGGTGAATTTCTGCAGCACAGAGCTGTTGAAAAATCCAGAAATTCAATTGCAGAGCTGATGGATATCAGACCTGACTATGCAAATATTGAGCGAAACGGAGAAATAAAGCGGGTTTCACCTGAAATTGTGCAGGTCGGCGAAATTATCACGGTTAAAGCCGGCGAAAAAATCCCGCTGGATGGCAGAATTTTAGAGGGTTCCGCAATTGTTGATACTTCTGCGCTTACCGGTGAATCTGTGCCGCGGGAACTCAAAACCGGCGATGATGCAATTAGCGGCTGTATTAACACGAACGGGGTAATTAAAATCCGCGTCACAAAGCCTTTCGGCGAATCCACAGTGTCCAAAATACTTGAGCTCGTTGAACATGCAAGCTCGAAAAAGGCTAAAGCCGAGAATTTTATCACCAAATTTGCAAGATATTATACTCCTGCAGTGGTTTTAGGTGCGCTAATTCTGGCTGTTTTGCCTCCGATGATTGCCGGCGGCGGATTTTCGCTCTGGTTCGGGCGTGCTTTGACTTTTCTGGTTATTTCTTGCCCGTGTGCACTGGTTATTTCCGTGCCTTTGAGCTTTTTTGCGGGGCTGGGGGGCGCTTCCCGCGCCGGAATTCTCATAAAAGGCAGCAGTTTCCTTGAAGCGCTGGCAAATCCCGATGCTGTGGTTTTTGATAAAACCGGAACATTAACAAAAGGAAGCTTCAATGTCACTAAAATTGCACCTTGCGAGGGTTTTTCCGAAGAAAAACTGTTAAAATACACAGCAATGGCTGAAAATTATTCAAACCATCCCATTGCCATTTCCTTAAAATCCGCTTACGGCCAAGGAATTGACCCAACAGAGATAAGCGGTGTCAAAGAAATTGCAGGAAACGGCGTCAGTGCGAAAATCTGCGGCGTTCAGGTTTTTGCGGGTAACAGCGGGCTTATGGAGAAGTTTGGAATTGATTACGCAGTCGCAAACGCGCAGGGAACGATAATTTACACTGCAATAGACGGTCAATATGCAGGTTATATTGTGATTTCCGACGAAATCAAGCCCGACGCTGCGCAGGCTGTAAAGGATTTGAAGAAAATTGTTAATAAAACCGTCATGTTGACAGGTGATTCGCAAAGTTCGGCTGAATATGCAGCGCAAAAGCTTGGTCTGGACGGCTTTTTTGCAAATCTGCTTCCTGCGGGCAAGGTTGAAAAAATTGAAGAACTTATTGAAAACAAACAGCACGGCGAAACCGTGATTTTTGTCGGCGACGGCATTAATGACGCTCCTGTTTTGACCAGAGCTGATGCGGGAATCGCAATGGGCGCGCTGGGTTCGGACGCTGCGATTGAGGCGGCTGATATTGTGATTATGGATGATAAAATCTCCAAAATCCCGCTGGCAGTAAGGATTGCAAGAAAAACAATGAGCATTGTGAAGCAAAATATAGTTTTTGCTATCGGCGTGAAACTTTTGTTCCTTGTTCTGGGCGCGATGGGCTTTGTAACTATGTGGGGCGCTGTTTTTGCCGATGTGGGCGTAACTTTGATAGCGGTTTTGAATTCTCTGCGCGCACTCGGGAGTCACAGATTAGTAAAATCCTCTGAGGGCGGAGCTCTTGACGTTGCAACGGGTCAACTTAAATAGTTTTGAGAACATGGAAGCGGGCTTTTAGCTGTCTGTTTTCATGTTTTTGAAATATTTGTCCCGCATGACGAAATATCGCTTGCATTGGAGGATTTTGTCATATCCGAGCATAATTCCGAGCATAAAATCCTGCTCTGGCGTAAGCTCGTTGAGCGGTTTGTCAAAAGTGGACACAATCCTGATGCAGTCTTTATTTCCAAAGAAAACATTGATGTTTTTTTTGTTAACTTCTTTTATTTTGTAGGGGATTTTTTCCCGTTTAAGCTTTGATTCGATTACCGCGCGGTTGTCAGCTTTTTCAGTGGTCAAAACAAGGCTCCTGAGCCCTTTTTTGTATTCGTAAATATGATGATAAAAGACCCGTAAATCGTTGTATTGCTCGTTTGTCGGCATATTTGCGAGCCCGAAAGAGGGTTTTTGCCGGATATTTTGAGTTTGTACGGGCTTAAATTGCGCTGTTTTCAAGCTGTTTAAGGCGGCAATGTTCATATTTTTCTCCCCTGAAAATTTTCTGAAAATAAATGTAAGTCAAACCTAACTTTTTGTCAAGCAAAATAACCGCGGCTTTTTTGTACTTAAACTTCGAATTTTTCGTAAAAATCTTTGTTCTGTTCGGCAATGTAATCAGCTTTTATCCTGTCTATAACAGCATAGAGCCCGTCATTGATTTTTCTTTGCTTTTGCAGAAAATTCTGCGCTTTTTCGGGGTCAAAATCAATATTTTCCGGGTTGTTAAGGAAAAAATCACCGGCTTTTTCTGCATATTTTTCAAATATACCGTCGCATTTTTCTCTAAGCTTGCTGTAGCCGTCATTTATCTCATCAACAGACGGAGGAAGCGCGTTTTTATTTTCCGATACAAATTTTTCCATATCAGCGCGGTTTTTGTAGAAAATTTCTTTGTCTTTTGTTATGTGTTCTGCTGATTCGCGGGCTTTTTCTATGTTTTCCATCTTTGTATAGAGGCTGATGGCGGGGTTTTTCAGGGATGAGTTTATATCTTCGCGCTTGAGTTTTAGTTTTACCGCGTCGTTGTAGGGCGTTATGAAGATAAAATACTGCGCGGAAAGCTGCTGTTCTTTTGCGTTTTTAAACTTTTTAAATAAGCTTTCATCGCTTTTCAAGCCAACTTCATCAAGCTCTTTGCCCAGTTTTTTATAAGCATTTTCAAGATAATCCCCGACCGGCAGGATTTTTTCAAATTCGTTTTCTTCTTTTGAGAGAAATTCTTTTGCAGCGGTTATTTTTTCCTTTAATTCCGGTGTGTCGTACATCGGGAGGCGCGACATTTTTTCTATGTTTTCAAAATCGGTTTTGTTGCGGTTGTATTCTTTTAAGGGGGTTAAATATTCTCCGGCAAACGGCGCAAGCAGGTTGTTTTCAGGATTTTGCACCGCAAATTTGTGCTGAAACAGCTCATTTTCTTTCATTGTAATAAAATTCACTGCCTCTTGCGCTCTGTAGCCGATTTTTCCAGTTTCAATGTACAAATCTCTGCTTTCTTTCATAAAGGGCGTTATTTCGTTGTTAATAAGTCCGTCAAGCTCATTCAGGCCCGATTTCAATATCGCCGGAGCGGCTTTGAAGCTTACGGGATGTACGGGATTAGTGCGCAGCGGGGTTTTGAATAGATTTGTGATGACAGGTGCGATTTTCATTGTTTAATCTCCGGTTTTTCGTTGAATATTTCTTCTATTATTGCGTTCAGGGCGCTTTTCGGGAGTTGTTTTATGGATTTGAACGGCTCAGGCGAGGGCGTATGCGGTGCAATGGCTTTTTCGTACCAGGTTACATCCAGCCATTCGCCGCATTTGTAGCCTGTTTTGTGATATGTGCCGACGGGCGTGAATCCAAAGGATTTGTGCAGCTTTTCGCTTTTCAGGTTGGGTGAAGTTACCCCGCCGTAAACGGTTTTTACGTTTTGCAGCTTCAAAATTTCCGTTAAAATGCGATAAAGCTTTTTTCCGAGCCCTTTTGAGGTCGAATTTTTGTCCAGATAAACCGACAATTCCGCATTCCATTGATAAGCAGCGCGCTGCATGTGCCTGTGCGCGTAAGCGTAGCCGATGATTTTTCCCGCATCTTCGCAAACCAGATAAGGGTAATCTGCTCCCATTTCTGCAATTCTTTGCGCAAATTCCGCTTCAGAGGGCAGCTCGTACTCAAAAGTTATCGGTGTATCAATATACTGACCGTAGATTTTGAGCAGTTCGGGGCTGTCTTCGGGGTTTGCGAATCTGATTTTCATAGATTCATTATATCACGGCAAAAATTACGCGTGTAATACAATTTTATCCGATTCAAGCGTGCTTTTTACGTTGATTACGCGCTGATTTGAGCTGCCGACCCAGTGAAGATTGTTGTCTTTCAATGCTTCGACAAATTCGCCCTCGGCAATTACGTCTATAAGGTTCAATTCGGGAAAATCTTTGATTTCTTCCCATTTTGAACCCGTGTAAAGCCAGATTGTCTTTTCAGGATGGAGGTTACGGCATTTTTTGATTAACCGGAAGATTTCTTCCCTGTTGTAAGGCATCATCGGGTCACCGCCGCTGAAAGTTATCCCGTCAATATGGGGTTTGTCCAGCGCTTCAAAAAGTTCATCTTCTGCGGCTTTGTCGAACGGCAGCCCGCCGTTTTTATCCCAGGTAATCGGGTTCTGGCAGTTTTTACAATGATGTTCGCACCCCGAAACCCACAAAACCACGCGAATTCCGTCACCATTGAGCATATCTTCTTTTGTAATGTTGTGATAATTCATCCTACATGCTCACCCTGTCTTTTATTTCTTCCATTTTTGCCTCATTAAGGCGCGTATCGCCTTTTACGCGCGAATATGAAAGATATCCGTTCATTCTGTCGATTTTTGTGAGGTTTGTGCTGCCGCATTTCGGGCAAACATCCATGGAGAGCTCCTGGTGGCCGCAATCGTCGCAATATGAAAGCGAAAGGTTCACTCCCTCGTAAAATCCTTTGTCCATTGCCCTTTTTACAAGGGTTTCAATGGCTTTTGTGTTGTAAGAAACAGGATATTTCACATACTGAATTTTCCCGCCGTTTAAAAGGTTCCAGAAGCGGCCCTCCAAATCCTGTTTTTCAATCGGGCCGATATTTTCTGAAACATGGCAGTGAAAACTGTTTGAAACATATCCGCGGTCGGAAACTTTGTTAATTTTCCCGTATTTTTTGCGGAATTGCTTTATTTGCAGCCCGCAGAGGTTTTCGGCGGGAGTTCCGTAAATTGCGTAAAGATTTCCGTCTTTTTCTTTGAATTCGTTGACTTTTTTGTTGATATATTCCATAACTTCAAGCGCAAACTGTCCGTCTTCAACGAGCGACTTTTGATTGTGCAATTCTTGCAGCTCATTTAGCGCCGTAATGCCGAAAGAGGCTGTTGCGGACTTTAAAAGGGGCTTGATTTTGTCATGAATGCCGAGATGCCCGCCGTAGAAGCCGCCCTCGCAGAATGCAAGCGGATTTATGGACGCACGCATTTCTCCGAGGTATTCGTAGGTTCTGATGTGCAGCTGTCTAATCATTTCCATGTAATAATCAAGAATTTCGTAAAAATCTTTGCCCTCCTGCTTTGCTTTTGCGTAAATCATCGGCAAATGCAGGCTAATCGCGCCAATGTTGAATCTTCCGACAAATACGGGCGTGTCATTTTCATCAGCGGGCTTCATTCCGCCTTTTTCGTACCACGGAGAGAGAAATGCCCGGCAGCCCATCGGCGAAATTACCTTTTTGTATTTTTTGTACATTCCTGCAACATAACCGTCGCCCGTGAGCGAAAGCCAGTCGGGATACATTGCTTTTTTCGAGCATTCAACACCCGCATTGAAGAGTTCTTCGAGCTCGCCGCCTTTTCCGTGGAGGTTTTCATCATAAAGAAAGACGACTTTCGGGAAAAGCACGGGTTTTTTGTTTCCTTTTTTGCCCTGTCCCTCTTTTCGGACTTTGAGCATCATCAAGGACGCCATTTTTGCAAATCTGTCCCTGCCGAGCCCCATTGTCATTGTTATGAACGGATAATCACCGCGGCTTGAGGCAACTGTGTTAAATTTGTATTCCCAGCCCTGAAAACCGTCGTGGAGGTCTTTTTCAACATCTTTCAGGGCTTCCTGTTCGGCTTTTTGCGCATTTACGCCCATTTCTGTGTATTTTTTGTAATTTCTGTCGAAAGTTTTTTGCGCGTACGGTGCGAGGATTTTATCTACTTCCGGAACCGTAAAACCGCCGTATTGCTGGCTTGCAGCAGCCATAACAATGTCGCCGATGACGTCAAAAGCCACCTCGAGCGATTTTGGCTCGTTGTACCAGAGATTTCCCATTTCAAAACCGCCTTTTAATACAGTTGCGACGTCAAAAAGGCAGCAATTCATCGTATCGCGCCTTGCGGACATGTCATGGATGTAAATATATCCGTCACGAATCGCCTGAAGCTCGGGAACGGTCAAAAAGAACTTTTTGTACAATTCTTTGTTCAGCTGGTTAAAAACAAGCGAGCGTTTTGTCGAAACCAGCGCAGAATCGGCGTTTGAGTTTTCTTTGTCGCCTATGTACATGATTTTCTGGCTTTCCTGATAAACCTTGTCGAGCATATCAACAAAATCTATCTTGTAGTTTCTATAATTTCTGTAGCTTTGCGCAACTTTCGGATTGAGCGCCTCAAGTGCGTTTTCCACGATGCAGTGCATTTTGAAAATTGGAATTTCTGTTTCTTTTGATTCTATAACGCTTTTGTCAACGAAATCCGTGATTTCCTGAATTTCTTGTTCGCTAAACTCCACGAGCATTCTTGCTGCGGACTTTTTCACGGCTGCTGCGACTTTTCGGACGTCGTATTCTTCTTTTGTGCCGTCTTTTTTGATGATTTTGACCTGTTTTAAGGTTTGTTTTGCTGCAAGATTTGCGATTTTTGCCGGAATCGCCTGCGATTCAAGCGATTTTGGCTTTGTAACAACTGCACCTTCAATTGCTGAAGCATTTGCGGATGGTTCAATGCTGACAACTTTTCCGTTATCTAATTCGTTCATATAAATCTCCTTTTTTTACAAAAAGGCAGAAATTGGCTAGCAAAAACTATTTTTTCTCCCAAATTCCTGTCTCGAGGTTGTCTATGGACTAAAGCATTCCGACTTTTACGGCTGCGGACCAGTGTAGGATTTTCACCATGCTTTCCTTTAATCCTTTTTACCATTTTATCAAAAATTTGAACCGGAGTGAACAGGTTTAAAGAAAGTTAATACTTATAGTGTAGTTTTCTTATTTTTTATTTTTTCTTTGATATTTGCTGAAAGATTGGTATTTTTCGCTGCTCATTTTTTGCAATTCTTTAATCGGTATGTCGCAGATGCGGTCTTCTTTTTGCGATTCATCAAAATATCTGAAACTTATGTTTTCAATCTTTTCAAATTTGGGTATTTTCTTTATTTTGTCGAGGGAATTGAGGATTAAATCAAAAACCTCGTTTCTGTGTCGGGAATCATTAAATAAATCGGAATTTATCCACATTGTTGTGTTGTCTACATCATTGCTGTTATCGTAATAAGTAAGATATAAATCCAGCTCTATGCCTAAATCGGTATTGACCATTTTTATTCCGTTGAAAATATTAAAAAATTCATCTCCGTATAATTTTTTAATTTCCTGTGCGCGTTTGTTCCAGGGGTTTTCGTAGGTTTCATTTTTATCATCAATGGAGGTAATAGATTTCAATTCTGCTGGATTTTCCATATAAAATTTGTGGATTGCTTTAACTTCGTCTTCAGACCATTGTGATTTGTGGCATTTTAACGAAGAAAGTATCTGTTTTTCAAATTCTTTAACGTCAACTTTTATTACGTCATCAGAATCAGCAGAGGCTCCATCCTCAACAAAATCGAAAGAATCTGAATTTTCTTTCACTGCATAATCATGAAAAGCTGCCGCTGTTTTACCCGTTAAAACGGGTTGGAAAATTTCAATTTGTTTTTTATGCGTTGAATTGTACAAATTCATTGAGTCAATAGCCGCTTTAGAAACTGCTTTATGGTCAGGATGTCCGGTGTAGCCGTAAGGCGAAAATGAAAATATAACATCGGGCTGAACTTTGTCTATTATGCGATTTGCATAGTTTTCCAGCTCTTTTTGGTGAAAATGCAGAGAATCATCTTCAATAGAGAGTTTCAGAGGGCTGCGACTGACGCCGAATTGGTTTAATGCGTTGCAAAGTTCATTTTCTCGGTATGCTGCCAGATCTTCCGGATTCGTAGGGGCATAATCCCTGTAAGCGCCTTTATCTCCTTTTGCAAAATAAACAAATTGAACCGATTTGCCTTCTTTAATGTACTTCAAAACCGGTGTAAAAAATACTTCGTCATCAGGATGCGCAAGCATAACAAGTACATCTGCTTTTTTTAGGGAATTTATATCATCAGGTCTTAAAATTTTTAAGTTATGCTGATTTTCCGCCGGCTGCAAGCTGTTCAAAGAAATATTATTTAGTTTTTTCCTGTTTATTGTTTTATTGTAAACATTGTTCAATTTAGCACACGAACTTTTGTAAGAGCTGTCAAACATCATACAATTTTTAACCATTGAGTTATAAAATTCCGGTCTAATGTTGTAAACAGAGATTGCTTTTAACAATGTATTCGCAAATATAGTATCTGCTTTTTGTGTGTCAAATTTAGGCGGGGTTAGATAGCCTGTTGCGTTTTTGCGCGTGTCTTTGGGCTGTTTTACAATGGTTGTCATAATTCCAACCGGCGTGGATACGGGAACCGCTCCCATACGCATTGATTGGAAACCTATAAGTCCGCAAGTTTCGGAACGGCTGGTAACAAGTGAAAAATCAGCACCTGCAAAATACTGATTTACGGGAACATAACTGTCCGTGAGAACTATTCTTCCCGCGTATTTGGGGTTGTTGACTACATTTTTGATGAATTTTTGCATAGTTTGGTAGTCAGAATTTCTAAAGCCGGGCATTGCTATGACAGCGCAGGCATTAGTTTTGTTTAGGACTTTGTCTATGGCTTTCAGTGCGATATCCTGACCTTTTAGCTGGGTGTTATACCGGCTTATATTTACGATTAACGGTGCATTGATATACTTTTTGTCGAGATATCCAAATACCTGGGAATTGTTGCCGTTAATTACTTTGGGGCTTATTTTATCTGCTTCGATGTTAGTTTTTGAAAATTGTTCAAAAATATAGTTTTTATTCTTTCTTTTGCCCTCTTCAAAATTTGAAACGTTATAAGGATAAACGACTTGTACGGGATTATTGGGGTTGTATAGGCTTAAGTCAATTGCATTAGCGATTCCGCAGCCATTGTTCATCCTTAACATTGCAATAGAGCCGAATTCACCCGAGCAAAAGTCCTTAGAGGTGATTACTTTTTTATAATAGTCATCGGATGGCACAAACCAGTTGTCGCAGTTTTTCAGAGCATTAATCATGCAGCTGTAATCTATGTTTGCGTCGTAATATACGCTGGATTTTGTCATTTGTCTTACAACATTGTTAATTTTTTCAATAATTAGCTTGTTTTTTAAATCCGCGTTCAGGCTGTTATAGTTATCGGCAATTTTTACCAGAATAGAAGAATAGAACTCCGAATCCGAATTTAATTTTTCTTTTATAGCAGCCGGAGTTGTCATATTTGATGAATTTGGGGAGAGGTTTTTGTTTTTGCAGGTCAATTGAGCAATACTGTCTTTGAAAATGCTATTGTTTTTTATTTCTTCAATCTGTTTTTTGGAGAAAATATTCAACATTGCCTCAAAAGGTGCAATATAAGAGTCTGACTCGCGATGAGCGTCTGTATTTTCATACAGGCAGGGTCTTTCACCGTTTTTTGATATTAAAAACGAAGCTGAGGAGTCAACTGCATGAAGCAAACCGGGATTGAAATTTTCATTTGATTTACCCATTTTTTCAAACAAGGCTAATAATGCCTTGCAAAAAACGTTGTATCTTTTCCAGTGGGGGCAATTTCTCTGGTCATATTCCTTTAAAAAATCATTAAATTCCGGCGTATAAACAAGATAGAGCGGTACCCCGCCAGCCGGATTTTTGATTTTGTATAATTCTGCTTTTGACTTTCTTACTCCATATTCAAATTCAGTTTCTATACCTGTTTTTTCTACCGGAAAAGCCAGCAGTTCTTTTGTTAGAGGGTTGCGAATAGCTGTGGATTTATAAATGTCTTTATTTTGAGGATTATAAAACGGTATAAAAATTCTCACATCTTTATGCGGATACATTTTTTTGAAAAAAGAACTTCTTTGTTCCATAACGCTGCCGGCGCCGCCTGTGATAGCATAAGGTGCGCATTCTGCTGTGATTATAGCGATATGATTTCTATTTCCCGAAGCACGAAATGCAATAATGCCTGTCCGATTTGGCTTGGCGGTTTTTTTATCTTCGGGGGATTGTATTTTGTAGCGTGACGAATACGAATAAATTGGTGAAATTCTCATAAATACCTCGCTTTTGCATAATAGAAAACTCAAGGAAAAATTTTTTGTACAAAAGCGAGATATTTTTTTACAAATTTTAACAACAACCGGCAGAATGTTTTTGAAGAAAAATTGCTTTGAATTTGTGCATTCAACAATTACTTATAACATTTCAAATTAATAAAATCGATAATATTCAGATATAGTTTGACAGATTTCCCAAGTTCAATTTGGCCAATAGGCCTGATATATTGTTTGTTACAATAAATTTGCATTAAAAAGTCCACCTTTATTGTGATGGTGGACATAAAAATCGGAGAAGGCGGGATTCGAACCCGCGGTGGAGTTGCCCCCACACAAACGTTCCAGGTTTGCACCTTAAACCACTCGGACACCTCTCCGTATAGTGTTACTTCTATATTAACGGAATCATATTCTATTGTAAATATCTACTTGAATCATTAATAAAAATGTATTAGCATTGTATGTCGTATAACGTCCGATGGAGGAATATGAAAAAGTTTTTTATCTTGTTTGTTTCTATTGTTTTTCGTAAGTAATTCCTGTTCTGTTGCAAATCCACTATATGACAGCGAAATTGCCAATATGAAAGTATACATTGAAAATAAAAAATACCAAAAAGCTGCCAGACTAGGTGAAAAATTGCAAAAGATGGATTTGACCTACAAACAAAGAGAAGAGGTCGCCGAAATTACCAGATTAATACCGGTTAATTTGCCATCAGGTGTATAGCGGACGTACTTGTGAGGATTTGGTTTTGTTCTGTATATGTTCTTTTTTATATCAAGGGAAACTAATTCACGTTTTCGGAGTGAGTAATAGAATATTTTTTGAGTGACGATTAGAAAAGGTGAGCCTTGGGCGGTTCGCACTCTGCCGCCCGCCCCGCTAATGGCGGGAGCGGGAACGATTGAGTATCGTTTTGTGAGAGGTAAGAATCGCCTAAGGCGACACTAGATTAGGTGAGATGAATTTTGATTAGAAAAGCAATGGTTATGGCGGCAGGAGTGGGCTCAAGGCTTGACCCGCTGACAAAAAATACCCCGAAACCGCTCGTTCCGGTGGCGAATCTCCCTGTCATGGATATTTTGCTCCACAAACTCGTCAAATACGGCATAACCGGCGCAATCGCCAACACTCATTATCTGGGAGAGCAGATTCAAAAAAGATATGAAAAATGTGCACCCGATGGCCTGGATTTTAGAACTCTTTTTGAAGAAAACCTTTCCGGTACTGCAGGCGGCGTGAAAAAATGTGAATTTTTCTTTGAAAATGAAGAAGATTTTCTGGTTTTGAGCGGTGACGGGCTTCATGACGCGCCTTTGGACAAAATTATGGAATCCCATCTGAAAAGCGGATGTATTGCGACGATGGGTGTTATGCCGGTTGCGCATGAGGAGGTTTGCCATTACGGGGTCGTTGTTTCTGATGGAAATATTGTTGCAGAATTTCAGGAAAAGCCCCCTGTAGAGCTTGCAAAGAGCAATTTGATTAACACAGGAATTTATGTTTTCAAAAAAAGAATTTTTGACTTTATTCCGTCAGGCGAAAAGTATGATTTCGCAAAAAATGTTTTCCCCGCGCTGATGGAGGCGGGAGAGAAGATACACACATATCAGATTAACAATTACTGGTCAGACATCGGTACGCTGGAGCAATACAGGCAGTCGAATTTTGATGCAATTGACGGAAAAGTCAGCATTCCGGGCTTTGTTCCCGTAAAAATTTCGAATGCTGCATGCGCGACCGGAAAAAACTGTGAAATTGCTCCGGACGCAATCCTGAAAGGGCGCTGCGTCCTCGGCAACAATTGCAAAATCGGTGCGGGAGCCGTGGTTGAGGATTCAATTCTCTGGGATAACGTCGAAATTGCACCGAATTGCCGCATTAAAAACTGCATGTTTGCCCAAAATAGTATTATAGATTCAGATTACGAAAACGAAACAGGCGCTTTTGAAAAAATGGCGCAGACAGTTTAGTCAGGAGTGTAATAATGATTATTGTAATGGAGCCGAAAGCCACGGCAGAAGAGATAAATGCTGTAAAAAACAGCCTTGAAAACAAAGGATTTAAAGTTATCCTCAACGAGGGCGATGTGATGACCGTTCTTGCCGCAATAGGCGACAAAAGGCTTGTTGATCCCGCTTCTATCGCCTCTTTTGACGGGGTAAGAGAAGTAAAACTCATTCAGGAGCCTTACAAACTGGCTTCGCGCGAGGGAAAAGAAGAAGATACGGTTATCGAATTTCCCAACGGCGTAAAAGTCGGCGGTTTGGAGCGTCCTGTTATGATGGTCGGGCCATGTTCGGTGGAAAAGGATTTTGAGGGGCTTTTAAAGGTCGCTCAGGCGGCGAAAGAAATGGGCTGCCAGTTTTTGCGCGGCGGGGCATTCAAACCGAGAACCTCGCCATATGAATTTCAGGGTCTTGAGGGCAAGGCGCTTGAATATCTTGCAAAAGCACGCGAAATGACCGGTTTGCTCGTTGTAACCGAGGTTATGGACACAGCTGATGTTGATTTGGTTGCAGAATACGCTGATCTCATCCAAATCGGCGCAAGAAACATGCAGAATTTTAAGCTTTTAAAAGCTGTAGGCAAATGCAATAAGCCGGTTCTCCTAAAACGCGGTGGTGCAGCTACAATCAGGGAATTTCTTCTTGCTGCGGAGCACATAATGTGCAACGGAAACGAAAAAGTTATACTTTGTGAGCGCGGCGTAAAGGGTTTTGACTCGACTTTTACGCGAAACACCCTTGATATTGCGGCTATTCCGATTATTAAAAAATATTCACATCTTCCGATTATCGCTGATCCGAGCCATGGCACAGGAAGGCGTTATCTCGTTGAGCCAATGGCAAAAGCAGCGCTGATTGCGGGTGCAAACGGCATTATGATAGAAGTTCACCATGATCCCGAGCATGCTTCGTCGGATGGCGCGCAGAGTTTGTCAATCGAACAGTTCAAAGAAACCCAGCGCAGGCTCAACAAGCTCATCGGGCGTATCGATTATGACAATCAGGTCGAAAAACAGTCGATTTTAAAGGCGAAATTGTAATAAACTCCATAAAACGCCGGCAAATTAAATTTTGTTCCGCATAAGAGGGATTCTTTGAGTAACAACTTGAAAAGGTGAGCCTTGGGCGGTTCGCACTCTGCCGAATCGGCTAAGGTGACACTAGATTAGATGTATTTTTTTACAAGGAAAAATTAATGCCCTTTTTTGCCGTGCCCGTCGCAGGTTCCGGCTTCGTAACCGCAAATCAGGAACACAGCGGGCAGCGCTTTGCTGATAAAGTTTTTGATTACGTCAGTTTTTGCCGTAAGCGCCAGCCAGGTCATAATATCATCAACATGGATGCCGAAATCCTTGGCTTTGACTTTTCTTGTGTCGTCTTCTTTGAAAATCAGCTGATTTACCTTTGAGGCGACCTTGTTTCCGGCAGTAACACCCACGCCGACGCCGCCGATTGCCGCAAGACCCGAATAAAGAAGCTCTTTTGTCCTCGGGAGGTTTCTTTTTTCAATCAAATGCGTTGCAATGCCAACAATGCTTATCGGGGTGATAATATTTCCTAAAAACTGGTGCATGCCCTCTTTAAGTTTGGCTTTTCGGGTGTCTTTTGTGTCTGCAATCAACCCTCCAGCAAGCCCGCCGGCTGTCGCAGAAGTAGCCAGCCCGATTGCTTTTAAAGCGCTGGAAAAATCAACTTTAAAGAGATTTTTGAACTGCAAAGGCCCTTTATGCTGTTTTTTTGATAACAAAGCAAGATATCCGAGCGTAGTGAGCGCGCTTCCTGTGATGGCAGCGGCTTTTACGGCTTTTTTTCTGACAAAACTCCGTTTTGGAGGCTCCTCTTGAGCGGGTTTTGCTTCGGGTTTGTATTGATTAGTGGATTTAAAATTTATACTTTGTATCATGGCAATCACGTTCTACATCTGTATTAAATGCCTGAAAAAAATTTTTTGTTAGTTTCGGCATTTATGTAAAAATTAATTTACATCTAATCTAGTGTCGCCTTAGCCGATTCTTACCTCTCACAAAACGATACTCAATCGTTTTGTTCGGCAGAGTGCGAACCGCCCAAGGCTCACCTTTTCTAATCGTCACTCAAAAAATTCGTTCACGTCACTTCGTTCCTTATCACGAATTTTTCTCGGACAATATCTATTTTAACAGAAAAACATGAGCCGTTAGTCTCAAAAATTATAAATTAAACCCGTGGGGCAAAAGCTCGTCAATAGTGAAGATAGCACAATGCGAATCCTCGCTTTCCATAATCACCTGGACATCCACGCCGTGCTTAAATTCTGCAATCCACTGCCTGCAAGCACCGCAGGGCATACACATTTTTGCATCTTCGCTGAAAATAGCGATTTTTAAGAGCTGACCTTTTTCACCTGCGGCGATTGCTGTTGATAAAGCGTTCCTTTCCGCACAAAGCGTCAAACCGTAGCTGGAATTCTCCACATTGCAGCCGCAGTATGTGTTTCCGCTGTCATAAAGCGCGCATGCACCCACATGAAATTTTGAATAAGGCACATAAGCCTTATGTGATACTTCCTTTGCCATTTCCAGTAATTGATAATTGTCTATCATTTATCCCTCTGATTATAATTTTTCCATCTTATTATTTTAACCTATTTAATTTAATAAAAATCCTTTATATAGCGGATATGAGTTTATCAAAAGTAGGCGATAATAATTTATAAATGGGGATAAGAGGGATATGATGAAAAGATTCATAAAATTATTGATTTTTTGTGTAATATTTGCTTTTGGCAGCTTTAGCGCGTCATTTTCGGACGAATTAAAGCCGACAGTCGCTGTTATTACCGATATTAACCACCGTGCGGGTACGATTTACCTTGTTACGGGGGCTTCTACGGATATTATTGCATCAGACATCATCAGCCGCCTCAACGAATCAAATCTCGTCTATGCCCCTGTTCTCGGCGATTCAATGCAGAAAATTACCCGCCATTTGAACATTTACACCCAGACTTTTTTTGATGAGTACAAATACAATTACAATATCGACTACATAAACCTCAAAAGAATCACGCAGGAGCTGCATGCGGACTATATTTTGATGGTTACAAGCGGGCTGGACGTTCAGAGCAATTTTTTGAAAGAAACTATCCTCGGAAAGCTCGGAATCTCAGGATTTGAGCCGGTTAAACCTACATACAGGCTGACAACCCTCCTGACATTGATTGATACAAAAAATGAGGCTGTTTTGTGGCAGGAGCTTTATAAAAAGGATATTTCCGCACAAAATTATGATATCGGAAACGTCCAGTTTGCTCCGAGCTACGCGCAGCTGTCAAAAATAAAAGAGTATTCAAAACGCGTTGCCGAGCATGTTACGCCGATTATCAATGTGGCTGTTCACCCTGAACTCGCGACTAAAAAAGAGGTCGGAGCGGTTGAAATAAAGAAAAAAGACGTTACAGAGGACAAAAGAATCTATTATCCGGTCATCCACAAGGACAAAATCCACGCTCCGCAGTTTATGCAGAACGTTGAAATGCCGAAATTTGAGCGTCCGAGATTTGAACGCCAGAAAAAAGAAAAATATATCGAAAATGTAAACAATTTCACCCCGAAAACGCCGGCATTCGAGCCTGACAAGGAATTTGCTCCCGCCCGTCAATACGCTGCGCCGGCTGAATCTTCTCAACCCGTGCAGCCGGTAAAAATTCAGGAAGAAAACGCCCGAACCGAATTTATACAAAACAACGAGCCCGCAAATGAAGAAATTCAGGATGAAAAACCCCAACTCAAGCCCGCTGTCCATGTTACGCCTTCATCTGAGCTTAAAAACAGCGAAAAACCGGTAAACAAGCTCACCCCGAAAGAAGATGAAAACGGGCTTCCGCGCTATAATTGGAATTTGCACAATATTTACGAAAATCAGTCCAAAGGTGAGCAAAAATCTTTCTGGTTTTTCAAAAGAAACAAAGCTCCAAAGATTAAGACCGTGGTTTTGTAGAAAAATCGAAAATTAGCCGAATTTGCTATTCGAGCGTCATTTTGTAAACCTTATTCTTGTTCACGCCGTCCAATGTACTGATAATCGCTGCAATATCTTTGTTTGAAAAGTTGGCGGCTTTGAGTTTTTTGATTTTTTCCAAAATCGCCGCATCATCGCCCTGTTTCTGCTCCTGCGCGTAAAGCATAACAACGACCTCGCCTTTTAGCGTGTGATTTTTGTAATATTCGAGCATTCCTGCGGCGTCAGCGCAGACCGTTTCTTCATAAACCTTTGTCAGTTCGCGCCCGACAGCGATTTTTGCGTTTTGCCCGCGCGTTTCGGCTATTGTTTTGATTGTTTCTTCGAGTCTGTTTGCGGCTTCATAAAAAACAAGGTCAATAGCGTGAAATTGCTCAAAAACCTCAATTTGCTGGTTTTTTACCCTTGGAAGGAAGCCGAAAAACGCGAATTGCTCGGATTCGCGCGGAATCTGGGATAAAAACGTAATCACAGCCGACGCCCCCGGAATTGAGGTAATTTGAATGCCGTTTTCAAAAAGCTCTTTGACCAGAATCCGCCCGGGGTCGGAAATACAGGGCGTTCCTGCGTCAGAAATCAATGCGGCTGTTTTTCCGGCCTCAAATTCCCTCAAAAGCTCGCCTGTGCGCTGTTTTTCATTAAATTTGTGGTAGCTGACGAGTTTTGTTTCGATTCCGAGCTCGTCCAGCAGCTTTTTGCTAGTCCGGCAGTCCTCGCAGGCAATAAAATCAACATTTTTCAGCACCTCGACGGCTCTTTGACCGAGGTCTTTTTTGTTTCCGATTGGTGTTGCGATGACAAAAAGCTGTGGTTTTTTCATTATTCCAGTGCCAGCCTTTTGTGCAATTTTCCGGTATCGACGGGGTCGATTGTGTTAAGGGTTTTGTAAAGCCCCGTTTGTCTTAGAATTTTTGAAATATTCGGTTCAAGATTTTCCACTTTCAGGGCAATTTCGTTAAAAATTGCGGCTTTTTGCAAATCCAGAAGACGCTGTATGTCTTCGAGCCTGATTTCGTTTACATTTGAGAAATCGAGCTCAAGCTGTTCTCTGGGTTCAAAGGAAAAACTCCGTATGAAATTTTTGCTGTGAAGCAGCTTGTCTATATAAATTTTTTGCATAGCAAATTTTGATATCTCTTCCCAAGTTATGTTTTTAATATAGTCAAAATCCGACCCCATGCCAATTTTTTAACATAGTTTAATATTTATCTCATGTTCAGATTTTTTTCGATTTTTTTCTCGGAAGCTTTGCCGATTGCCATACCGCAGGCGATTCCGGCAAGGGTCGTGACTGCAAGAACGGGGATTCTTATGCAGGTTTTAAGCTTTTTCGTCAGGGAAGACACTATTGATACAAAAAACGTCGGAACAACGGTGTTTGCAATCATTGAAGTCGAGGTGCGGCTGATTTGTTTTTTTGTGTCTTTTTCTTTTGAAATATCAAACCCCGCAGCAGCCGTCAGCGGCAGGTCAAGCACTCTCATAATAGGCAAAAATGAAAACGACGCAAAGATTTTGTTTGCCGGATCTTTTGAAAACTCGGTATTTACATAATGAAGATAATAATTTGGCGATTTAAAGTCCTTGAATGCTTTTTCAGCTTTTTCTTCAGGTTGTTCAATAGTTTTTTTTGCTGATGCAACCTGTTCTTTGTGAGCTTCGAGAGCCTGTTTGATTTCCTCTTCTCTTTTTTTGAAAAGATATTTGCTCAAAAGCTGATTCCCCGCAACAGACGAAAGTACGGTAACCGCCATAATAAAACAGCCGCTTGTGCAGTCTTTTGCCGCCTGTTCGATATAATTCAAAGAAGTGTGCATAAAATTCATCGGTTTTACAAAGGGTTCCAGATTTGGAGCAAGTTTTTCTTTAACAAACTTCTTTTGGGAAAGTTTTTTTAGCGATTTTGAGAAGAATTTAGCAGAGCTGTCAACAAACGCGATATTGGGCATTTTTTTCAGCGCAAAATTCGCTGCTGCATACCCGAGCGCGGAAGAGCCGAGGATTGCGGCGTCCTTAGTAATCACATAACTGCGGCTTGCTGGCTGTGATTCTTTATAATCCTTGTACGTTTTTCCCGCGCCTATCGCAACAAAAAGTGCAGGTGCCAGAACTTTGGTTCTAAGGATATCTGATGTCTTTGTTATATTCATATTTGTCCGGCGTTTTCGATTATATAATGCTCGTAAATCTTAAAAATTTACTTTTTTGAGGAATTTTTAATATTAATTTACATTTATTTCCATTATATAGTCATCCATCACAAATCCATTGCCAATGTCGGTCACCATGGAATCTACTTTTGAAAATCCCCATTTTTCGTAGGCTTTTATTGTTGATTCGTTGTATTTATTCACGGTTAAGGTGATTTTTAGCAGCTTATGTTCACGCGCTTTTTCTTTTATAAACTCAAGTGAGGTTCTGCCGATTCCGCAATTTCTATGTTCTTTCAGTATATAAAGTTTGGATAGAAAAAGTTCGCTGATTTTCGGGCAAAAACCGGTATAACCGGCAATTTCGCCGTCTTTTTCAATAAAATAATACTCATATCCGTCCGCAATCTGGGTTTTTACCGCTTCATATGACTGAAAACGCGCTACCATATAGTCAATTTGCTCCGCTGAAAGGAGAAAGCTGAAATATTCATGCCACACATCGTTTGCAATTTTTGCAAAGGTTTTGAGCTGCGAATCTGTTGTGATTTTTGTGAAATTTATCATATTTAGATGATAGCGCAAAAAAATTTGTCGGGTAGTTGTGATTTTTGGAACTTATTACAACTTTATACTGAATTTATTAACCGTTTCCCATCCCATCCTCACCCTCGCCGTGAAGCAGCAGGGATTTTGCTTTGTCGTTCCGATTCCTCCGCCCTTTCAGGGCTCCCCCATAGTCACTCTAAAGTAAAATCCCTGCTGCTTCACTAAAGCTGAATTTTGCAAACTCCTCCAACCCTCCAAAGTACAGAGTTCCTGATTTTAATTTTTCTAGCTCGATTCGTTTCACTCATAGGCGTCGAAAAATTAAAATCAGGAACTCTGTACACAAACTCTATAAACTACCCCATGCTGTTGAGGGTTTTTCCTTTGACTTTTTCTTTTTCGTCCTTGTCATCAGCTGTACCGCCGGCAGAAGCCTGTTTATTTGCGTCATTTATTGCCGCCTGGTATTCTTCAAGCTTTGCGATTGCGTTTTCAAGGTCGGTTTCGATGGATGCCATGTTTACATTTTGTGTTTGTCCGCCGTTTTCTGCATTTTCAGCGGCTTTTTTTGCTTCTTCAAACACGGTCCATTCTTTATTGTACTGATTTACGAGCGCCTGTGCTCTCTGGTTTCCGGATTGAATATTAAAAGTTGCTTTTTTCTGTGTTGTCAGTGCTCCAAAATTTACGTTACCCATGTTTTTACACTCTCTTTCTCAAATTTTTGCTCTCTTGTATATATAAAAAATATATACTGACAAAAATTGCTAAATTGTTTTTATAATATTAAGAAACGTTACGGTTTTTATGTAAACTATAAAGTTTTTCTGAAAAAAACCGTTTATTATAATATAAGAGATTTGGCTCGGGGCATATTAAAAGATGATAAGATTGGACATCGATTTAGCGTATTTGACGAAGAACTTTGAGATTGGAACTCAAAGGATAAATCAATACGGCGAAAAAAGCATCGACGAAATCATGGAAATTGAGGCGCAAAACGGTAACACGCAGGCGTCGAATTTTGATACAAGCGTTTTAAACAACCCCAGAGAGCTTGTAAAACTCCTTAAACTCACCAGCACCCGAAACCGTTATGCCATTATCAGCAATCTGAATACCGATGATTTGCAGTATTTGCTGCAATTTCTGGAAATGAAAGATTTGCTTCTGGGATTGATGTGCTTTACAAAAACAAAACTTTTAAATCTGATATATGACCTGCCAAAGGAAAAAATTTGTTCAATTTTGTTTAATGCATTCTCACCCGAGAAATTTCTTAAAATGATTCCGGAAAAAGAAATAGATAAGTTTTTTGATTCGGACAAACTCGATAAAAACCAGATTATGGACTACATCAAAACGCTTGAGCCTGAAAAACTCAACAAAATGATGCAGAAATTTATCCATAAAATGACCGGTCAAAATACCGAAAATTTGCAAATGGAACCCGAGCAGATTTATAAATTTTTAGAAAAACTTCAGCCTGACAAATTCAAAGAAGCGCTGAAATGCTTTGAACGTGATGAAAAAATGGGGCTCGTGCTTGAGCTGACTAAAAAGGACGAAAAACTCTGGACAGAATTCTCCAAAAACGCCCTCACAATCCCGCTCAAACAGCTGGACAAACCCGATATTGTCAAAAATATGAAAGATTTGGAGCCTGAGGATTTGACAAAAATGCTTGAGGAGCTGCCGGACGATGTTTTAGCAATGGTTGTTACGCAGATTGACCCGCTGGTTTTTGCGGAAATTCTTGTCAAAAACTTCCAGGATATTCTTTCCGAAATAGGCATTGGTAATGTTTAAAAGCTGAAAAAGCGGGTAAAAAAAAGGGAGTATTATAAAAACCTCCCATATTTCCCCATTTCTCCGTATATTTACGCAAATCCTTGCGGATTCCGGCTTGCTTCGGGCTTGCTGCCTTTCGCGAGCCTGCGTTAATATTCGATACCCTGTCTTGCCATAACACCCATATCGAAATAGTGCTTAATCGGTTTCATTTCCGTAACCAGATGTGCCAGTGCAATAAGCTCGGGGTGAGCATATCTGCCGGTAAGCACGATTTCAAGGTTTTCAGGCTTGTTCAATAAAACTTCTTTAACCTCGGAAACTTTAATCATATTCATTGCAATGCAAATGTTGAGTTCATCGAGGATAACGAGCTGATATTCACCGCTTTGAATAGCTTTTTTAGCGAGTTCCCAGCCTTTTTTAGCTTCTTTGTAGTCGTCCATGCAAACATTGTGTTTGTAAACAACTCTGTCCATACCGAACTGGTGAACTTCAAGGTTGTCCATAAATTTTCCGGCAGAAGCGATTTCGCCGTAAGTAGTTCCCTGATCGCCTTTTGTGAACTGGATAACCATAACTTTCCACCCGTGGCCGAGTGCTCTAAGCGCCAATCCCAGTGATGCTGTGGTTTTTCCTTTTCCGTCCCCTGTGTAGATTTGTATGTATCCGTGTTCTAACAAAGTTTTTTCCTCCAGTCGATAGAAGATATTTTTCCTATCTATATTATAGTTTTGTTTAAGATTTTATTTATCGGTTAAATGATGTATAAAATCAGGTTAGAAAATTCTGCGCAAGACTAACAGCCCTATGCGCCTCCGAATCCCTATGAAAATTTATATTTTTATCACGTAAGGTGTAATTTTTAATAAATTCCGAACCCTTTCTTAATATTAAATCAAACTTTCATGACATGGTCAATTTTTGAGCCGTCCATGCCGTTTCTTTTACAATTTTACCACTGTAGTATGAGCCATATCGGTCATATTTAGTGGCTTTTTGACACTTTATAAAAGTTTTACAATAAATTTTTTTATAAATCTTAAAAAACTATTGAAACCATGGTTATTGCTATATCTCACCCTAGTTTTTAAAAATAAATTTAATTAAAATAATTTAATCTTTTTTGCTATTAGCAGAAATTGAAATACACAAAACCAAAATACAAGTAAATTTATGTGAATATATAGCAAAAAATTTCATGTTCTGATTTTATAGTCGAATATGATTAAAGTTAAACCAAAAGTGTTCAAAACTGTTGCTACTGTCCTCAAAAATGACAAAGTTAACTATGCTGTGCTTGAAAACGGCAAGGTGCGTATGTTTGAAGAAATTCCGATGTCAGCCCGGGAGTTTAGAAACAAATTTGGGGAAGCAAGCATAGTAAAATCAGTTTATAAAGATGCGCTGGACAGCAAATATCTCTATGCCCAGTATGTTGAAACCAAAATTAGAAATCTCAGGCTCGGAGTTTTGATAAATTATCAAAAGAAATCCATAACTGCGAGTGCAAAATCAATGGATGGCGAAAAACCTGTCATGAAGCTCACGACACGTTTCAGCATGGATACTCCGCTTTTTCACGAAGTGAAAAATGACATATTTTCAAAATTTCAGGAAATATTTATGCAGGTGCAGAATTATTATGTAGCAGCTTTTAGGGACAACCAAATCTCAGATGTTTATGTTGTCAGAAACGCTGATTGCAAAATCCCCCGCCCCAAATCTTTCTATCTTAAAAAAGACGGAGAGGTTACAGAACTGGGAAAAATTTGGCGATATCTACAGCGTCTTTGATTTAGTCAAGGAAGTAGCTGAAAAATTTATCTATTTTGGAATAGATAATATCATCCAGTTTTTCCATTTCACTTAAAACAGGTATATAACCCTCTTTGGGTTGTGGGCGTTCTATTCTGGCACAAAGTGAATTGAGTGTAAATAATTCAGGTTTGCCGTACAATGAGGAGTTAATATCCTTTTTCCAGGTATTTTCTGACCAAATTTTACCCATAGGTTTACATGTGTCAACTTCTTCCCAGTTTCTCATTTTTTTTGCGAGTTTTGTTAATTCTTCTTCATCAGATTGTAGTTTTTTTACAATATGAGGATATTCATCTATTAGTTGTTCTTTTTTTACGATTTCTAATAAATATCTAAAATAATCCTTGTTTGCCAAATAAGGTGGTGTCATGAGATGGTCTTTGTCATTGAAATAGGCCTCACGGTAATAATTACTCACGCTCAAGTCCGGTTTTTTGGAGTACAGCACATCGTCTTTGTATTTAGCCATACAATATACGTCATATTGTTCTTTGAATGTTGGCGACTTTTTAATATCTATGTCAACTATCATGCCATCCGGTAATTTGTGAGCTTTTTGTGAAAGAGTATCGTAAATATATTGAGCGGATTTAAACAATTCAATTTTATCTTTATCGTACTTTTTTGAATTTGAGAATTTATTGCATATTCTTTTCCAAAGATTTGGATCTATGTTGATTTGAGCTCCTTTAAACGAAACAGAATCGGCTTTGTTTGCCGGAACATTTAATTTTTTATTTTTTGATACTCTTGAATAACCGTTGTATGACGGTGAAATTGCAGAAACTTTCACTTCTTAATCCCTTCTTGCTTATTGATTTGTTACTTGAACACAAATTACTACAAACCCCGTATTTTGTATATTACCCATGTAGCATTTTTTTATTAAAATGTTACAAAAGTATATGTTTTGGTTATCAAAACGGTTAATCGGATATAATTTTTTTATGGCTAAAGTGAAAACAAAATGGATATGCCAGAATTGCGGCTACGAAACGGCAAAATCGCTGGGGAAATGCCCCGAATGTTCAAGCTGGGGCTCGTTTGTGGAAGAAATCGAACAAACTACCGCCCAAAGAACCTCTTTGCCGCTCGACGACATAAAACCCTGCCTGATTGACGAAATTACAATCGACCACAGCATAAGAGTTTCCACGGGAATTGAAGAATTCGACAGAGTTTTGGGCGGCGGGCTTGTGCAGGGCTCGCTGGTGCTTCTTGCGGGCGATCCGGGCATTGGAAAATCAACAATTCTTCTCCAAACCGGCAAATCTGTCTGCTCTGGCGGTAAAAAAATCCTCTATGTTTCCGCAGAAGAATCCGCCTCCCAGATAAAGCTGCGCGCAGAAAGGCTCGGAGTAAAATCCGACAAACTTTATATTTATTCCCAGACAAATTTTGACCTGATTAAGCGCCAAATCGAAGAAATGAAGCCCGATATGCTGGTTATAGACAGTATTCAGGCGGTTTATTCCCAAAATATCACGAGTTCACCCGGAAGCGTTTCACAGATTCGCGAATGTACGAATATTTTGATGGATATCGCAAAAAATAAAAATATAACTGTTGTCGTAATCGGGCATGTCACAAAAGACGGAAATATCGCCGGCCCGAAAGTTCTTGAGCACATGGTCGATACCGTAATCTATTTTGAGGGCGACAGATACAAATCCTACAGGCTTTTAAGGTGCATGAAAAACCGTTTCGGCACAACAAATGAGGTTGGCGTTTTCAATATGTGCGATGACGGACTGCATGAAATTTCAAACCCGAGTGAGCTGTTTTTGAACGAAAGGACGAAAAATATCACCCCGGGAAGCGTTGTTATTGCAACGAACGAGGGAACCCGCCCAGTTTTGATAGAAATTCAGGCGCTTGTCGGCACAACCCCCTATCCCTCGCCCAGACGGGTTTCTAACGGGATTGATTATAACCGGCTTTTGATGATTTTAGCGGTGCTTGAAAAAAGAATCGGGCTGAATTTGAGCAAGCAGGATGTTTATGTGAATGTTATCGGTGGATTGGAGATTGATGAACCTGCGGCGGATTTGGGCGTGGCGCTTGCGGTTGCAACTTGCGCAAGAGATGTTATTGTGAGCCCTGATTCCGTGATTGTAGGCGAAATCGGGCTTTCCGGCGAAATCCGTTCTGTTAACAACCTCGACAAAAGAATAAAAGAAGCCGAAAAACTCGGCTTCAAAAAAATCATTATTCCTAAATCGAACAAGATTAAGAGAGAAGATTTTAAGGATATTGAAATCGTCCCTGTGGAGCGCCTGATGGACGCAATCACCGCCTGTGTTTATAAAGCTGCAGCACAGGTTTGAGTTTCGGATGATTTTTCGACTTTTAAGTCAGATGTGAGCTTTAGCTCATAATAGCTGCCCTGCGCAAGCTCAACTTCTTCGCCTTTTTTCCCGATTGAAGAAAAAGGAGCAGCGGCATAGTGTCCGATGGCGCCGAATGCTCCGCCAATTACAGGAAATGGTGATATAAGAAATGTTTTTGGGTTTTTGAGGTAAGTTTTTGATTTTGCGAGGGATTTGCGGTAATTTTCTTTGCCTGCTTCGCCATATGCGAGAACCTCTTTCCAGTAGGTTCTTTCGCCTTTTATGCGGTTAAATCGCACCTTTTTTTCTTCAACCTGCGTCACAATTCCTTCAATCGAGCGGATTTGGTCGTCAAAAAACAGTTTTTCTGCTTTCAAAGAAACTTCTGCGCCTTTTCCGAACTTTTTCGGCTCTTTTATTTCAAGAATTTCTGCGCTGACGAGGGTTCCGATGGGGATTGTCGAATAAGTCGTGACAACCGGCTCAAGCGTAACAAAATCAACCTTTTTGTAGATTTTATCCTTTGACGCAACTTCATCCAGCGATTTTACTTTCAGCCTTGCGCCCTTTTTGAAGATTGCTGCGGGAAGTATTGCACCGAGGGGCGCTGCGGCAGTTATATTTTTGGATTTTTCATAATTTGAAGCCGGTTCTGCGTCAGATAGGCTGCCTGCGCTTTCGGGATCCTGCGGTTTTGTAGAAATTTCAGGATCTGAAGGTGTTATATCCGGCGTATCCGGCTTTTGTGACGGAGTTTCCGGAAGAATGTTTGCCGGCGGGTTAACCTGCGGCGAAGATGGACTTACCGAGGATTTTTTGTAGTTTGACTGATTAAAGACCGGCATAATAACTCCCGCTCCGCCGGCTGCTGCGGGCACTGCTTCTCTTTTTCGGTTCACTGTCATCGTATAAACCGGAATGTAGAAAAGAACTTCGTCTGCTGAGCCGTTTTTCTTGACTTTTGCCGGCGTATAAACCGTTGATTCAATCGGCGCAAAGTTCAATTCTGCGGTATTTTCATTTGAGTAACAAAAAGCGGGGATAGCAAGGAGATTTAACATCAACAATGTTAAAGCAGTGGATTTTTTAAACATTATTTTCCTTTTCGTCTGTTAAGCGCCGGAAATAGCGGGGTTCCGGCTAAAAGTAACCTCAAAATTTCTCCGAAAATTCGGACAACAATCCCGCCCGCTTTACTACATTCTTCGTAATAACGGGCTTTATGCTGTTTTAGTGTAAAATCAGAGAAAGCTATATGTCTTCAGGATTTTTCTTTTTCCTAAAGACTTCTCTAATCAATAAACACCAACTTTTACGGTGTTTATCCGGCAAAAACCTCTTTGGGCTTTTCTTCACCCGATGGTTTGCCTTCCGTTTACATTTCTTAATATAGCATATCTGATTTTTTTTGCAAGTACTAAAAAAAATATAGCCCGGGTGGCTATCTCACCTTGAAATTCCTTGCTATATCGCGCTGCATGGATTTTTTTGCGATATCTTCGCGTTTGTCATGGAGTTTTTTACCTTTAGCGAGCCCGATTTCGACCTTTGCCCAGCCGTTTTCGAGATAAATAGAAAGCGGAATGATAGAATAGCCCTCTTTTTTAATTTTTCCGGACATTTTCAGTATTTCGTTTTTGTTAAGGAGGAGCTTTCTTTTGCGTTCCGCATCATGGTTGAACCTGTTGCCCTGTTCGTAGGGG
The DNA here is from genome assembly GCA_900547585.1 of uncultured bacterium. Taxonomy (GTDB): domain Bacteria; phylum Cyanobacteriota; class Vampirovibrionia; order Gastranaerophilales; family Gastranaerophilaceae; genus Spyradomonas. Next base: position 37,862 of record URHD01000005.1, read on the forward strand.
CTGATGTGGAGATTGTAGAGCCAGACTTCGCCGTCTTCGATTTTTGCAAAGCTGTCTTTCGGGTTTACGGCGTTTTTTCGTATGGATTTTATTTCAGTGCCTGTCAGTACAATGCCGGCATTGTACTTTTCAAAAATTGTGAAGTCATGAAAGGCTTTTTTGTTATTTACTACAATTTTTCGTCCCATAGCCCGATTATATCACAAAAATCCGCATTTTGCGGGGAATTTTGTCAGGGAAAAGTGCAGCTGTGGGCTGTATTTACTAAAAGTGCTAATGATATTATTATAATATTATGACGACCTACTTAAACCAGTGTTTACGTGAAAATAAAATCATCAGATGGCCCGAAACATGTTTCCCGCTGACCTTTTACATTGCCCCGTTCCGGTGGTACAAGGCGCAGAACGAGGGGTATAAATATATTGCGCTGGTAAAACGGGCGCTGGAAGCATGGGAACGGATTTCCGGAGGGAAAATCAGATTTAAAATCGTCGGAAATCTCAATGATTCGCAGATAAATTTAGACTGGAAAAGAATTGACAGAAAGGCTCTCGGGCACTGTTATTTTCATTTTGATGCAATCGGGCGCCTATATTCTGCGGAGGTGCAAATAGGGCTTTCTGACGGCATAATTCACGCCCAGTATCAGGATGAAAACGAGGTTTATCACACGATTTTGCATGAAATCGGGCATGCGCTGGGCCTCGGTCACAGTCCGAATCAGCAGGATATTATGTACACACCGCACAGGTACGGGGTAATAAATCTTTCCGAAAATGATGGCGAAACGCTGCGCTGGCTTTACAAACTGCCTTTAGGCGCGACGGTAAAAGAGATTTCTAACAAATTCAATATTCCGTCGGATGATTTGGATTACATAATCTCAAAATACACCGGTTCGAGGGCTCCGTCAGGGTTTGAAGAGGTCAAACGTTCGATTGTTTTGCCTAAAAAAGACCTTGAAAAAGACCAGCAAACGCTTGCCGAAATAAAAAAATTCAATCTCGGGATTCAGAACATTCGTGTTTCGCCGGATTTGCAGGAATATATTAAAAAGACATTGATTGATAAGAATAAATAGGGAATTCTTCTTTTTACTTTACCTCTGGTAGATTTTATTTAATTTGTGAGCGTAAAACGCAAGGAATTTTTCTTTTCCGTTCCGATTCCTCCGGGCATCCGGCGTTAATTTGCGATATTTCCGGTTTCAAGAGCCCTCCCCCATAGTCACTCCAAAGAAAAATTCCTTGCGTTTTACTTGTTTAAATTGATTGGCTTGCAGATTAATAATTAAACAAAAAAGCCCCGAAAAATCGAGGCTTTTTTCAAATTATTTCGCTACGATGTTGACCAGTCTTCCGGGAACGACGATTGTTTTCACAACCTGCTTGTCCGCAAGGAACTGCTTAACCTTTTCGCTTTCGAGCGCATGTTTTTCGAGGTCTTCTTTGGTTGATTCTGCGTCAACCTCGATTTTGTCCTTAACTTTGCCGTTAACCTGAACAACGAGGGTTATTGCAGCGGTTTTTGCAAGGTTTTCATCGTATTTTGGCCATTCGGTTTCATGGATTGAACCTGTACCGCCGATTTCGTGCCAGAGGGCTTCTGAAAGGTGAACCGTGGTCGGCGCAAGCAGTTTTAAGAGCGTAATCAGCGCAAAACTAAGGACATTTTTATCCTCATCGCTAAAAGCCTCTTTTTTGCCGATATATTCGTAAATCGCGTTCGTAAATTCGCGATATTTTGAAATAACCGTGTTGAACTGGAACTCGTTTGAAATATCTCCTGTAATTCCTTTGATAGAAATGTGCGTCTGGCGTACAAGCGCATTGTTTTCTTTCGTCAGCGTCGAAGCTTCGGGCAGTTTGTAATCAAAGATGATATTCTCCTGCATAGAAGCATAAAGGCGCCAAACCCTGTTCAGGAACTTGTAACATCCCTCAACGCCCGCATCTGACCAGTCAAAATCCCTTGCCGGCGGAGAATCGGAAAGAATGAACAATCTCGCCGTGTCTGCACCGTAATTTTCAAAGATTTCGTCGGGGTCGACCGTGTTTCCTTTGGATTTTGACATTTTTGAACCGTCTTTTAAGACCATTCCCTGCGTAAGAAGGTTTTTGAACGGCTCATCAAAATCAAGCAGCCCCAAATCTTTCAAAGCCTTTGTAAAGAACCTTGAATACAAAAGGTGCAAAATCGCATGCTCAATTCCGCCGACATACTGGTCAACGGGCAGCCATTTGTTCACAAGCTCTTTTGAAAACGGCGCATTTGCATTTTTTGCGTCAGAATATCTCAAATAATACCAGCTTGAGCAGATAAAAGTATCCATTGTATCGGTTTCCCTTGTTGCTTTTCCGCCACAAACAGGGCAGGTTGTTTCAAGGAAAGTTTTTGAGGTCAAAATCGGCGATTTTCCTGTAACTTTGAAATCAACATCTTCGGGAAGTTTCACGGGAAGCTTATCCTCCGGAACAGGCTGCGGGCCGCATTTTTCGCAATAAACAATCGGAATCGGCGCGCCCCAGTACCTCTGACGGGAAATAAGCCAGTCGCGGAGCCTGTACTGGGTTTTAAATTCGCCATAACCGCCTTTGACTGCTTTTTCTGTGATTGCTTTTTTAGCTGATTCATTGTCCATTCCGTTGAATTCGCCGGAATTTACGAGAATACCGGGTTCTGTGTAGGCAGAATCCAAAGCTCCGTCATTCTGAACTTGTTTCAGAATCTTGCAATCGTTGGATGCTGCTGATGTTTGTTGGGCAGACCCTGAAACAAGTTCAGGGTGACAATTATTATCAGGAACAATTACCGTTTTTAGGGGCAAATTATATTTCTTTGCAAAATCAAAATCTCTCTCATCATGCGTCGGAACAGCCATTACAGCGCCGGTTCCGTACTCAACAAGCGCATAATCCGCCGTCCAGAGCGGGAACTCTTCGCCTGTGAACGGGTTAATTGCGTGCGTGCCGAGCGGAACGCCTGTTTTTACGCGCTCTGTGGAGAGCCTTTCGATTTCGGTCATTTTGCGTGCGTTTGCGCGGTATGCTTCGACCGCTTCTTTTTGTTCGGGGGTGGTGAGTTTTTCAATATCCTTGTATTCCGGCGCAACAACGAGGTAGGTTATGCCGTAAACCGTGTCAGGGCGGGTTGTATAAACCGGGATTTCGAGCCCGTCGATTTCTTTTACCTTAAATTTAAGGATTGCGCCTTGAGATTTGCCAATCCAGTTTTTCTGCATAATTTTTACACTGTCAGGCCAGCCCTCGAGTTTGTCAATGTCGGCTAAAAGCTGTTCGGCGTAGTCGGTGATTTTCAAAAACCACTGTGAAAGGTATTTTTTCTCGACAACGCTGTCGCAGCGCCAGCATTTTCCGTCGATTACCTGCTCATTCGCAAGAACCGTGGCGCATTTGTCGCACCAGTTCACAGCTGCCTCTTTTTTGTAGGCAAGGCCTTTTTTATATAACTGCAAAAACAGCCACTGCGTCCACTTGTAGTAGTCAGGCTTGCAGGTTGCGACTTCTCTGTCCCAGTCGTACATCAGACCGAGCTTTTTGAGCTGCATTTTCATATATCCGATGTTTTCGTCTGTCCATTTTTCGGGGCTTTCGCCATGCTGGATTGCTGCGTTTTCAGCCGGCAGCCCGAAACTATCCCATCCTATCGGGTGAAGAACGTTAAATCCGTGCATTTTCTTGAATCTGGCTATAACGTCCGTAATTGTGTAGTTTCTGACGTGCCCCATGTGCAGTCTGCCTGACGGGTAGGGGAACATGGAAAGTGCATAATATTTCGGCTTGTCCGAATCATCGTTGGTTTTGCCAAATCCCGTTTCTTCCCATTCTTTTTGCCACTTTTTTTCAATTTCTTGCGGAAAATACTGTTCTTTTATCACTTTTTCATCCTCTAATGTTTGTCAATGATAAAATTATAACCGAAAAAAATACATATATAATATAAGGGATTGAATTGGTGCTTTATTTCTACGGAGGAAATCTTTTCCTGCCTTACTTTAGGGAGTAATTGCAAATGTAGGGTGGGAAAAACGAAGTGGTTCCCACCGTAAAAGTTTGTGAAGTAAAAAGCGCAGTATATTTATTTTTCGACGCCTACGAGCTGAAGTGAACCGAGCTGAAAAATGAATATACTGCGCTTTTTACGCTAAATCATCCGGCTTACCGAAACAAAATGGTCATTTCTCAATGTTTATAGTACAATATAATTATATAAACGGAATAATTAGGGAAGAGGAAGCATGACATCACAAACAAATTATAGTGCTGATAATATTAGAGTTTTGGAGGGGCTTGAGGCTGTAAGAATGCGTCCCGGTATGTATATCGGCTCCACATCACAGCGCGGGCTGCATCATTGTATATATGAAATCGTTGACAACTCAATCGACGAATCACTTGCAGGCTATTGTAAAGTAATCAAAGTTACAATCAACGAAGACGAAAGCGTAACCGTAGAAGACGACGGACGCGGAATTCCGTGCGATATAAAACCCGATTCCGGCAAATCCGCACTGGAAATCGTTCACACGGTTCTTCATGCGGGCGGAAAATTCGGCGACGGCGGTTATAAAGTGTCAGGCGGTCTGCACGGCGTAGGTGCATCCGTTGTAAACGCGCTTTCTGAAAAATATGTTGTAGAAGTTTCCCGTGATGGCTGGGTTCACAGGCAGGAATATCTTAGAGGCGAGCCAACAACCCCCGTTGAAAAGATTAAAGAAACCGATAAAACCGGCACAAAAACAACTTTCTGGCCTGACCCTGAAATTTTTCAGGAAACAACCCAGATTGACCGTGATGTAATCGCAAACCGCCTCAGAGAAATGGCGTTTTTGAACAAAGGTTTGAAAATAGTTTACATCGACGCAAAAACCAAAGAAGAACAGGATTTCCACTACGAGGGCGGCATCGGAAGCTATGTTGATTTCTTAAACAAGAACAAAACCGTGCTTTTTGAAGAACCGATTTACATCGACAAGCAGGTGGGCGATATCCGTGTTGAAGTTGCAATGCAATATACCGACGCATACAACGAATCCGTCTTAAGCTTTGCAAACAACATCAACACTCACTCCGGCGGAACGCATTTGACCGGTTTTAGAAACGCAATTACACGTGTTTTGAATGATTATGCAAGAAAAAACAACATGCTCAAAGATTCCGAATCAAATCTCTCCGGAGACGACGTTAGAGAGGGTTTGACGGCGATTGTCAGCGTGAAAATCCCGAATCCGGAATTTGAAGGGCAGACAAAAGAAAAACTCGGAAGTTCCGAGGCAACAGGTGCTGTTCAAGACGCTGTTAGAGATAAATTGCAGGAATGGCTTGATTTTAACCCGAAATTCGGTAAAATAATCATTGAAAAAACCCTCCAGGCGCAGCGCGCACGCGAGGCAGCAAGAAAAGCAAGAGAATTGACAAGAAGAAAAACCGTTCTTGAAAACTCCACGCTTCCCGGAAAGCTCGCTGACTGTTCAAACCGTGAGCCTGAAAAATGCGAATTGTTCATTGTAGAGGGTGATTCTGCGGGCGGTTCGGCTAAACAGGGCAGAAACAGAATGTTTCAGGCAATTTTGCCTTTGAGAGGTAAAATTTTGAACGTTGAGCGTGCACGTCTTGACAGAATGTACGGAAACAACGAAATCCAGTCGCTTATTCAGGCGATTGGCATTAATATAAGCAAAAACGAAGATGACGTTGACCTTGAAAAACTGCGTTATCATAAAATTATCTTCATGACCGACGCAGATGTTGACGGTGCGCACATCAGAACACTGCTTTTGACGTTCTTCTTTAGATATGCAAAACCGTTGATTGACAAAGGTCATGTTTACATTGCGCAGCCGCCTTTGTACAAAATTACAATAGGCAAACAGTCCGAATACCTTTATGACGACCGGGCTCTGGACAAAATGCTTCGTGAAAGGGGCATCAAGGGCTTGACTTTGTACGATAAAAAGAAAGCAAAAGTCGTTGCTGACGACGAATTGGTCACGCTTCTGGGCAACATGTCGAATTACTACAATTCGTTCAATAGCCCGCTGATTAACCCGATTCCGTCGGTTATGATTCGCGGTTTGATTCGTTCGGAAATGGAAGTTGCTGATTTTGACAGTCAGGAAACTATGCAAACCCGCTGCGAATACCTTAACCACTACCTCAAAGATCACGCAGAAAACTACGGAATCACCGAGGCAAAGGATTACAGCGTAGAAATTAAATTTAACTCAGAAACGAATAAATACAATCTGAAACTCTTGCTGGGCGAGGACAAAGAACCTGTTCTTATTACTTCAAACCTCATCAAGAGCACGGAATATCAGAGAATCAAAAACGCATATCCTTTAATCAGAAGCTTTTTGATTGAGGAAGAAAAGGTTCTGGTGCTGGATTTGGGCACAGAAGAGGTTCAAATCACATCATTTGCGGAACTTCAGAGAATCGTGGAAGAAAGGGGCAAAAAAGGGCTCACATTGCAGCGATTCAAAGGTCTGGGCGAGATGATGCCGCAGCAGCTCTGGGAAACAACAATGGATCCTGCGACAAGAACGCTCTTGAAAGTTCATATCGAAGACGCAATGCTATGTGACCAGCTTTTTGATATTCTCATGGGCGACAAGGTTGAACCCCGCCGTGATTTCATCGAATCGAATGCGGTTTATGCGACGAATATTGATACATAATTAATATTTATTTGTCCGAGAAAAGTTCGTGATAAGGAACGAAGTGACGTGAACGAACTTTTTG